>JAHDCQ010000002.1:70637-75043 GCA_020629845.1 Saprospiraceae bacterium
TTCAATTGGCATTTGTTAATGCTTTTGGTGGATATACTACAACTAGACGTAGACATTCAGCAAACAAAGCAGTACGAAAAGCAAACAACGGCTGAAATTATAGATTTTCGGAATGGTATCTTTCCAAAAAAGCATCGTCAAAAGGAAGATAAACGCTTTCTGCCAATGCCCTATGCACAAGTTTTTGAGGAAAGGCATGGCTTTTTACCCAATTTAAGTATCTTAGACTTGCTTTTTTGCACAGGACCGCAAGCAAGCTTGATTTTAGAACAAAGTATATTGTAATTACCAAGCGGTGCTTGGTAGTATTAGCCAAGCACCGCTTGGCAGCTACAACAACATAGAATGAACGAAATACTAAATACTAATTTAGTTGAACATAGAGCCAATATTTCTGAAATTGTCAAGGATTTACATGACTTGACCGTGAGCATCGGGCATGAAGAACTCGCACAAACCGTGAGCGACCTACGCAACCGGATTGATGAGCCATTTATGTTTGTGATAGTAGGAGAAGTGAAGGCAGGTAAAAGTAGCTTTGTGAATGCCTTGCTCGACACAGGCAAAGAAATCACAAAAGTCGCGCCACAGCCGATGACAGACACGATTCAGCAAATACTATATGGTGAGGAGGAGAAGATTGTATCGGTCAATGAATACTTGAAAAAGATTTATCAGCCCGTAGAGATATTGAAGGAAATCGCGATTGTGGATACGCCTGGTACAAATACCATCGCAGAGCATCATCAAGAAGTAACGGAGCGTTTTGTACCTGCGGCGGATTTGATTGTCTTTGTATTTGAAGCAAAAAATCCTTACCGACAATCGGCTTGGGATTTCTTCAATTTCATTCATGGCGATTGGCGGAAGAAAATCATTTTCGTACTGCAACAGAAAGACCTCATGCCCGAAGCGGATTTGAAGGTAAATGAGCAAGGCTTACGCGAATTTGCAGAGAAAAAAGGCGTAGTAGACCCGCTTATTTTCTCCGTTTCTGCCAAGCAAGAGCAAGAAGGGGAGAAGGAAGAAAGCGGCTTTGAACCAGTAAAAGCTTATATCCGTGATAATATCACAGGTGGCAAAGCACCGATTCTGAAATTGCAGAACAATGTTGATTTATCAAATAATATCAATGAGCGTATCCTCACAGGCGTACTCACGCGCAAAAAGCAGTGGGAGATAGATACCGAATTTCGGGGAGATATTAAAGAAACGCTGCGCCAACAGTCCGTGAAGTCGAATAATCAGGTAGATATTTTGGTCGAAAACCTATTGGCGGGCTACGACCGTATCACCAATCAAAAGACGAATGAACTAGCGGAAGGCTTAAGCTTTTTTTCCTTAGTGCGTCGTTCGTTTGCGTCTATTTTTGATAAAAAAGCATCGGCTAAAGAATGGCTAGAAGGCTTAGCAAATGATCTAGAGAAAGACCTAAATATTGAACTAAACGATAAACTCAATAACAGCGTCACCGACCTAGCCGATAGCATTCAGCAAATGGCGAAAATGATTGATTTGAAGTTGCAGAACAGCCAAAATGTACTGAGCAACAATCATGAAATTTTCTCTGATATTGCTGAGCGTCGCTCCAATGTCTTGCGTGAATTGCAAGAGGCATTCTCGAAGTTCATGAGTCGTACAGAAAATTTCAAGGATGAAAAACTCTTCCCTGACCGCAGCGACCTCATGCCCAACCTCATGACAGGCGGCGGCATTGCTGTAATTGGTGCGATAGTGGCAGCGGTGGCACAAGGCGCGGTTTTTGATATTACAGGTGGCGTATTGACGGCGGTAGGTTTGCTTTTCGCAGGCTTGAGTACTACAGCAAAGCGACGAAAAATCATCAATGGTTTTAAGGAAGAAGTACGCGAAGGACGCGATAAGCTAGAGCTAGACGTGACCGAAAAGTTGAAGACCTACGTAGAGCATATCAAGGAGCGTATTGATGAAAATTTTAAAGGATTTGACCGCCACTTGGAGTTGGAGTCAAATCAGATTGAGTTTTTGGAGAAAAAACATGTCTCTATCAAAGACCGCTTGCAGAATATTGATGTAGATTTAGATGGGCTTTTGAAATAAGCCTACTTCAGAGGCTGATAGGAAATCAGCCTCTGAAGTTTCCAAAATACCTTCATCCAAAAAAGTGCTTGCTATTTGCCTGCCCCCACTTTTTTACCGACCTTTAGGATTAAATCTAAACCAGAGATATGTTATTCAAAGTAGCTTGGCGCAATGTATGGCGTTCGCGTACCCGAAGTTTGGTAGTGATTGGAGCAATCATTATTGGGGTGTGGTCTATCCTGTTTTTACTAGGGTTTATGGGGGGCTTTACGCAAAGCTATGTGAATAATGCCATCGAAAACCAGATTTCGCACTTACAACTCCACGCCCCGCAGTTCATGGATGAAAAGGAGCTAAAGTACAGCTTTGAAGATGCCTCTAGCAAGCGCGAACAAGTAGCTACACAAGCAGGTGTAGAAGCGACTTGTGTGCGTACCATTACGAATGTAATGCTGGCTTCCAGCAAAGGTGCGCGGGGCATCATAGCACGTGGCGTAGATGCAGCAGATGAAGCCAAAGTGACCAAACTCGACCAAAAAATAGTAGACGGGACTTATTTCAATGACAAGAAAAACCCCATGCTGCTCAGTAAGCGCATTGTAGAGAAATTGGGTTTAAAAGTGCGCTCCAAAGTAGTGCTGACTTTCCAAGATTTTGAAGGCGAAATCGTGAGTGCCGCTTTTCGAGTAGCAGGTATATTTGATACGGGTAATGCGCCATTCGATGAAAGCACGCTTTTTATTAAGCGCAGCGACATCAATCGCTTATTGGGGCGCGAAGATACGGCACATGAAATCGCTGTATTTATAGAAGATATTAAAGAACTAGGAAGCCTTCAAAGTAGCCTTCAGAACCAATTCCCTGATTTAGAAGTAGCCAATTATCAAGAAATATCACCCGATGTGCAGCTATACGAAACCCAAAGTAGTTCTAGTATGTATGTGCTAACGGTCATTTTTATGCTGGCTTTAATTTTTGGGATTATTAATACCATGCTGATGGCAGTACTAGAGCGTGTCCGCGAATTGGGAATGCTGATGGCAGTTGGTATGAATAAAGGGCGCGTATTCAGCATGGTGGTGCTAGAAACTGTTCTGATGACTCTCATCGGCGTGCCAATTGGTTTACTCTTAGGATTCCTAACGACGAATTATTTTGCGAATCGAGGCATTGATTTATCTGCTTTTTCGGAAGGGATGCAAGAGTTTGGTATGTCCGAAATGGTCTACCCTAAGGTGGACATGGCGAGCTATATTTTCCTAGCGGTAGCGGTGGGAATCACGGCAATTTTAGCCTCTATTTATCCCGCATTTCGAGCTATTCGCTTACGCCCCGTAGAAGCTATTCGCAAGCTATAATGCCACACCAAATATCTACCATATTTCCTTTCTCAAAGCCTAGCTTAACCGAATAAAAAGTGGTTAAGTTAGGCTTTTTGCATTTCTATGGAACTCGCTTCTATTGTCCTTTGTTCTTGGCTATCGTAATCATACGCCAAACTAAATTCGGCAAAAGGCTTGAATATGTGTTTATAATAGTATCATATTTGGAGCGGATTGAGAGATGAGCTATGAGTTAAGAGTGATGAGTATAAAAACTCATCATTTATCACTCATCGTTCATATTTACATAATAATCTAAAAAAGAGGGCTATGTTGTTGAAAGACATCATTTCAGTTTCGTTGATTTTGTTTTCCGTCATTGACATTGTAGGTTCTATTCCTGTGGTGGTTAATCTGAAAAAGCAGGGTTATCAGATTGAATCATTTAAGGCTTCTAGTATTGCCTTTATGTTGATGATCGTTTTTCTCTTTGTGGGAGAATCCTTGCTGCATCTATTTGGCGTAGATGTGCAGTCGTTCGCGGTAGCAGGTTCTTTGATTATTTTCTTCTTAGGCTTAGAGATGATTCTAGGCGTGAAACTTTTTCAAGAAGATAATGAAGACGAAGACGCGGGCGCGAAATCAGGCACTATTGTACCGATTGCGTTTCCACTGATTGCAGGCGCAGGTACGATGACTACTATTTTGTCATTGAAGGCAAAATATCAAGAATTAGACATCATGGTAGCGATTTTGTTAAATATTCTAATCGTCTATCTTGTTTTGCGTTCTTCGGAATGGATTAGTAAAAAACTCGGCACGGGTGGCACGAATGTATTGCGAAAGGTATTTGGTATCATTCTGTTGGCTATTGCTGTAAAATTATTTAAAGACAACTTCTTTGTCCTCACGGAAGTAGCAGGGCATTAAATATTCTAGTGGACGAGCGACCATTCGCTTGTCCACTATCTTATACCAATCCATGTTCAAAAGTTGTATTAAGCTGGATAGTGATTTTTTTCT
>JAHDCQ010000091.1 GCA_020629845.1 Saprospiraceae bacterium
AGTTACAGAACCAGCTATGCGCCTTCTTCGCGCCTTGCCATTGGAAAAAATAACGAATCCAAATTATGGGTAGGTTATTTTTTGCCTGCTCCCTCATATTGTAAGGTGCTTACTAAGTAGAACAATATTTTTAGTGCTTTTTTCCTATTTTTGCGGCGAATAGCTTTTACTCTAGCTAATAAACACATGTGCCGTACTATTTTTAGGTATTATAATTGCTTACTTCTAGTATTTATTCTAGGAGGAATGCTCTGTACTAATGGAGTAAAGGCCCAGTATTTTGATGATATTGAGTTCGAGCAAATTGTACTAAAAACAGGTCAAAGCAATTATGTTGTCAATACGTATGATATTCTGAAAGACCAAGGTGGTTATATTTGGATAGCTACTAGTAAAGGTGTTAAACGCTACGACGGACGCAATATTATAACTCTAGAAAATGAACTACTACCTACCGATGTACTCGCCAAAGTAGTATATGAAGATAGCAGAGGTCGAATTTGGATAGGCACTCAAGGAGATGGCTTATATCGGTACAATTATGATGATGATTCCATAGAAAAATTTGTACACTCCTCCGAAGATACTACAAGCATCAACCACAATGATATTCTATCTATTTTTGAGCAGAGCGATGGTACACTTTGGATAGGTACAGAAGGTGGTCTGAATCAATTTCATTATGATACAAAGCAATTTAGCTCGTATGATACTATACTGCCAGAAGCGGTTTTGGCGATTAATGAAGATGCGCAGCAACACCTTTGGATAGGCACATGGGATGGAGGCTTAAAATTATTTATTCCAGCAGGAAAACAAGCCAATACTACACAGGCAAGTATACTTACTATCAAACAAGCGAATAGAACAAACTACAACTTAAAAAGCGATAGGATTTGGGATATTTTCATAGATAAGGATGAACGCTTATGGCTGGCAACTTTTGGCGGAGGAATTAGCTTGATGTATCCACCCGACTGTGACGATTTTTACAACTGTAAAGCATCCGATTTTCAGTTTGTGACACGTATGGAATCTTCCGCAGATTTTAAGGAACTATCGCATAATACAACCTATTGCATAACCCAAGATAAGGAAGCGCGCTTGTGGGTAGGTACATTATGGGGACTTACTGTATTGGATGCTAAACTAGTAGTGGGCAATACTCCAGCAGCTTTACAACATAGTCTAGATGCTGTGCCTATGCAGCTTTTTAGGCAGATTCCTAGTGAGTCGCAATCGCTTCCCAACAACCAAATTAGAAATATTTACAAGGATGATGAAGGTATTATTTGGCTGGCGACCTTTAGAAATGTAGCTAAATATACTCCCTTTCTAAAACGATTTAAAGAGCAAATAATCATACAGCAATACGATGGTGTAGCAACCAATATCGAAAGCTTTTACAAACATGGAAATACTTTATACATAGCGGGGCATCAAGCTATTTATACCCAAGATATATCTAATGATGCGTATAAACTCCTTGTCGCAAAACCCAATATGATTATCATGGATATTCATGTTGTGGAAGATGGTACACTATGGATAGGAACTCAAGAAGGTCTTTTTCGATATACTTCCTCTACTGGTCTACAAGCATATCCATTATATATGCCCGACAACACAGCACGAAGTTTAGAGATTCGGAAGATATATGAAGACTCCGAGGGCAAACTTTGGCTAGGCACGAATAAAGGCTTAATACTTTTTGATGCCTTAAGTGGACAACATCAGTTTTTCCAAACAAATGAAAAGCAAGCTGGCACTATCAGTCACAATATTGTGATTGATATGGTAGAAGATGCCAAAAAACAGCTTTATCTAGCGACTCAAGGAGGGGGAGTAAATGTATTGGACTTGAACGAGATTACACCAACGGGCTTCCGACAACTCAAAGATATTGCTAAAAAACATATAGAAGAATTAAAGTCTGATATTCTCTCCTCTATAGCGATACTCAATAATAGCCTTTGGATTGGGTCAGAGAAAGGATTAGTAGAGTATAATATTAGCACACAAGAAATAATACCACATCCTTTACTGAATACAGAAGTATCGGGCGAAATTGTGGTATTAGAATGTGATGCGGAAAAAGGTCTGGTATGGGCAGGCAATGTTCAAGGTGTTTTTTGTTATGATACAAAAGCCGACAGGCTAAGGGAATACGTAGCGGAAGATGGAATACCAGACCAACTCAACTTTACGGTTTCTTATCAAGATGCGGACGGCAAAATATATATAGGCGGCTTAAATAGCTATATCAGCTTTTATAGTGACGAAATTGAAGAACGCCAATTTCGAGAGCAAGCTCCCGTATTGATTACGGGGATAAATATAGCTGGTCACGATATAAAAGCCAATGAAGTAGACCCTTACTTAGGTGAGGCTATCCTATCGGGGAGTATTACTAATACAGATCATATCACACTATCCACACAGCATAGAGGTATTAGTATTGGATTTACTATGCGTGACTACGCCTACTCTTCGCGCTATACCTACATGTACCGAATGAAAGGGTTAGAAGAGGAATGGAATACTACAAACGCACAGGTGAATGAGTCTTATTTTCAATTACTCGAAGGAGACTACACTTTTGAAGTAAAAGCCCAAAATAGTGATGGTTACATTAGCGAGCCTACCCAATTGCGCATCTCGGTGGAAGCTCCTTTCATAGAAACAACGGCTTTTAGGTCTTTACTAATACTTGCATTGCTTGCGTTTTTGTATGGACTCTATCGTTATCGAACTTTTATTATACAAAAGGAAAATAGAAAGCTAGAATTACTTGTTAAGCAACGTACCCAAGAACTAGAACAAGAGAACAGAGCCAAAACCGAAGCTTTGGAAGCCGCAAAATATCATCAGGAAATAGCAGAACAAGCGAGTCAGGCGAAGACGGTTTTCTTAGCTACCGTGAGCCACGAAGTACGCACACCCATGAATGGTATTCTAGGGATGGCTCAATTGTTGGATGAAACCGGACTCGACGATAACCAACGCGAATATGTAGATGCCATGCAAAAATGTGGTGAAAGCTTGATGTATTTACTGAATGACATTCTTGATTACACTAAAATAGAATCGGGGAAAGTAGATTTAAATATTCGTTCGTTCAAAGTAGAAGATTGTGTGAAGGAAGTGGTAGCCCTCTCGATGCATAAGGCAAATCCAAAACGATTACATCTATCTTATAGCATTGACGAGCGTGTGCCAATTGCTATCCGAACAGACCGAGTGCGTATTCAACAAATATTGTATAATTTGCTGGATAATGCCATCAAATTTACCAAAGTGGGTAGTGTACAGGTAAATGTATCTACAACATTCACGGAAGGAGAGCAACGACTCATATTTGAGGTAAATGATACGGGGATAGGTATTCCTAAAGAAAAACAGGCTCGCTTATTTGAAGCATTTAAACAAGCAGATGAATCGGTGACACGAGAGTATGGAGGAGTCGGTATTGGACTTACACTTTGCCAACGCTTAGCTAATTTATTAAGCGGTAAAATTAATATAGAAAGTGAAGTCGGGAAAGGTACAAAGGCAAGTTTAATTTTGCCTTTAGGTTCAAAATATGTGATGGATACGAATATTCCAGAGGATCAAGATGTTGGGAAAACAGGACTTTCCGTACTTTTATCAGAAGCATATCCGGCTGAGGTGCTGGTAGCTGAGGATAATAAATTTAATAGAATCCTATTAGAAAAACTACTTGCTCGCTTGGGCTATCATCCAAAATTTGCTACCGATGGCCAAGATGCAATAGAGCAAGCAGCCCGTCATCAGTTCGACCTCATCTTTATGGATCTGAATATGCCTCATGTGAGTGGTTTAGAAGCTGCTCAAATTATTTTCTCCGAGCAAAATCCACCTCCTATCATTATTGCTGTGACCGCCAATGTACAACAAGAAGTAAAACAAGAATGCTTAGCAATAGGCATGAAAGATTTCATAAGTAAACCCTTCACGATACAAGAGATAGAGGAAACCATCAAAGCTCATGTGGTGCCAATCTATGCTAAAAATAAAAACGTCCAAGCCAAATAATTTGACTTGGACGCTCAATCTACATACTTCTTGTTCTTGTTAAGGAATGGTGCAGGAGTAAATTTACATTCTTGAGGTAGCTTATTTTTCTTTCCTTTTGGGCTTGGAAAACCGCATATAGCCTTAGCTACATAAGGTTTTTTCAAGTGCAAAAGGGGTGGAAAAGAAGCAGCTCAAAGTGTAAATTTATTTCTGAACCATTCTTAAGAGACTTCCTCTTTTATCAGGAGTTGGAAACCATTTCCATGTATATTTACAATTTCAATTTTTTCATCGCGCTTCAAGTATTTTCGTAGCTTCGTCACGAATACATCCATACTACGCGCTGTGAAGTAATTGTCCTCTCCCCAAATTTTGGTGAGTGCTTCCGAGCGTGGTAGAATGTCATTTTTATACATTGCAAACATGCGAAGGAGTTGCGCTTCCTTCGGCGAAAGCTTATCCTTACTTTCCTCAGCACCTCCTTGGTCGAAGGTAAGAATACGAAGCGGGTAGTTGAAATGGAAGCGTCCAATTTCAAACTCTCTAATTTCTTCGCGTGGGTCAGATTTAGCTTGGCTGCGTTTTAGGATAGCCTGTATGCGATAAAGTAACTCTTCTGAGTTGAATGGCTTTGATATGTAATCGTCCGCACCAATCTTAAACCCTTTTAGTACATCTTCTTTCATGGTTTTCGCGGTCAAGAAAATGATAGGCATTTCCTTATCTTTTTCTCTAATTTCTTTTGCCAGCGTGAAACCATCTTTTTTAGGCATCATGACATCAAAAATACAGAGGTCATATTTACCCTGGTTGTATTTCAACCAACCTTGCTCACCATCAGTGGCTAGTGTCACATCGTAGTCATGCATCTCCAAATAAGAGCGCAAAACATCACCAAAATTCTGGTCGTCTTCTACGAGTAGGATTTTATCGTTGTTGTTTGTCATAGGTATATCTTTCAGTGTTCATGGTTCGAGTAAGAACTGATTTTCCTTACCAAAACTAAAACGTCAATTTCTTTTAACAATGAGTGATGTGTACGTTTAGTACTTTAAACTGAATAATTTTAACATTTATTGTGAATGATTTTTTATCTGTAGGTCACTTTCTTAACAAAAATTAACAGGATTTCATTCCATCTACTTAGCATTAAGTACATATGGCTAAATATTATCTGTATTATAGCTTCATTCCGATATAGATATAAAAAAATAACTAACAATAATTGCCCTATGAAAACACCCATAAATAGGTATTAGAATGGTACTTTTATAGTGCTTATTACATAGCAAATGACCTCGCAGGATATGAGTGGAAAAGCTTGTTTTTCAAGTTATTTTATCCCTGTGCTACCAAAACCACCTGCTCCACGCTCACTATCCGAAAGTGCGCCTACGGGCAGCCAATCCACACGCTCGTGGCGGGCTACTACGAGTTGTGCAATGCGTTCAGCATGCGTAATTTTTTGTGCTTCATTTGACAGGTTCACTAGAATTACTTTTATTTCTCCTCTATAATCGCTATCAATAGTGCCAGGGGTGTTCAATACACTTAAACCGCGCTTATACGCCAATCCGCTACGTGGCCGCACTTGTGCCTCATAGCCCATTGGCAACTCTATGAAAATGCCTGTCGGGATTAAGCAACGCTCTAGCGGTGCAAGCGTTATAGGTGCGGTTAAGTTGGCATATAAATCCATACCTGCGCTTTCAGGAGTCTTATAAGCGGGCAAAGGGTTATTGGATTGATTAATTATTTTTACTTGCATTATGTGTATTTTAATATGTTCGCCAAATTGAAAATGGATAATTAAAAATTGAAAATTAGCAAAAGGATTACTTTGTAAAATGATTGCTAATAATGAATTACACATTTGGTGTTTCAATAATTTTCAATTATCCATTTTTAATTTTCAATTTGGCGAAGACATTGGTATTTACGAAGGTCTTAAAAATCGTGAAGTATAGTCTAGATAGCCAGTACGTCCGTTTTGTTTGCGCCAAAATTTTGCAGAATCTTCTAGTCGTTTAAATGCCCTCAGGTAGAGCATGGCTAAAGAAGTGTACATTTTTTCGCCATAGGTATAGTTTGGATTATTAATAATGGATTCGTCTGCCTTGAGTTGTTCGCGCAAGTCCAAGCGATTAAGAATTTCATCTACCACCGCTTGCTTCTTCTCCGAGCGGGCGAGGGGTTCTTCTACGTTTTTGCCACTTGCTATGGCTTTGTAGTAGATAATCAATTTTTGATAGGCCCATTCTACATCAACGTCTGCTAGTTTGGGCATTTCTTCATATACTTCTATCACAGATTCTTCAATGCTATGCATTAAAGGCTGCATATATTCAGGTGGTACTTTCATGAAAATTCACTTTTAGTGCTTGTAAAACACTTCAACTCTGTAGCAGTTTTATTGTTTTACGCTTAAAATTTCATATAATGAGAATAAAAGCAATTTAATTGTTTTTCTTTGTAGTTAAGTAGTATGCAATAATTATTTCAGTAAAATTTAGAGATAAGATTTTTTCGATAGTTTTCTTGAAAAAATACTTGCATAGCCTTCGCTACGGAAGTATTTTTTTGAGGAAAATAGCGAAAAAAGATATTTATAAATTACTGAAATAATTGTTGTGTACTACTTATATAAATTCGCAATATTAAAATCCAAATGACTAAACGTCCAAAAATCTAAATTATAATATATGATTCGAGTAGATCGTGTACATAAATCGTTTGGGGAGGTAGAGGTATTGAAGGGCTTGGATATTGAATTTCTTGAGGGCAAGTGCAATCTCATTATCGGACGGAGTGGGGCAGGGAAGACCGTGCTGCTGAAGATATTAGTCGGCTTGATGAGTCCCACCACAGGCAGTGTGTGGTACGATGATGTCAATTTTTCATCTTTAGATAAAAAATCGGTGCGCGCCATTCGGATGCAAGTGGGTATGCTTTTTCAAGGCTCGGCACTATTCGATTCTTTGACCGTGGAAGAAAATGTACGTTTCCCACTCGATATGTTTACGAACCTCACCGCTAAAGAAAAGCAAATGCGTGTAGATGAATGCCTAGAGCGCGTAAGCTTAGAAGGAGCAAATAAAAAATTCCCTTCCGAAACGAGCGGTGGTATGCAAAAACGCGTCGGTATCGCCCGCGCTATTGTGCTAGAACCAAAGTACCTTTTCTGCGATGAACCTAACTCTGGTCTCGACCCGAAAACTTCCATCGTAATTGATGAACTCATTCAAAGTATCACCTACGAGCAGAACATTACGACTGTAATGAACACCCACGATATGAACTCGGTGATGGAAATTGGCGATAATATCACGCTACTACACCTGGGTAATGTAGCTTGGAAAGGGCATCGCGATGACGTATTGCGTAGTGATAATGAAATATTGCAGCAATTTATCTTTGCTTCGCCCTTCTTGCAGAAGTTACGCGATACGGCTTTGTCAAAGGAGGTTTAAGACTCAAAAATGGGCATCATATAAGGAAAATCATATACGCTAGGGCGTTCACTATGGATGCTCACCATCCAGCCTGTAGAATAGTATTTGCTAAAATTTGTATCTACCACTCCTATGTCTGGAATCTGAAAACAGACCTCATTGTTTCCCGCTTCTAAATAGCACCAATCATAGTATAGTACCCTAGAGCGTTCGCTACTGCTTTCTCCTCCAAGGGTTATAGTCTCTACATTATAGAATTGCACATAGCGGTTTTCAGGAGTTGTTTCGCTTTTTATAGTGAAGCGTAAGGTATCTCCAAAGAAATAGTGAGGCTGTGACAAATTCAATATCCAAGGCGGCGGAATTTTTAATGAATAGCCCGAAAATAAAGCTGCTGCTATGCTAATCACTATCAACATAATGAATATCCAATGCAATAGTATTGCGAAAACTAGAAGGGCAAGGGCAAAAGGCACATATCGTAATAGTGTTCCATCTTCTTTATAAAAGCAATACACTCCATATTTGGGCCAAATGCGTGTGGTGCCATCTACTTCAAGTGTGCCAAGATGCCGATTGCCATGGAAAAGATGAAATAGCATTGTCCATATTCCAATAATTAGGAGTGCAGGAAGTACCATTCGTATAGAATGAAGCCCATGCTGAAAAGCTCCGTACAATTCCATCGGCAAAAAGATTGCGCCTAGTACTACGAGTATTATCAATGCTACAAGCGTAAATAGACGATAACCATCCCCTTGCTTGCCAGTAGGTAAGGTAGTTCTGATGAAAATCTCATCGTCTATAGTATAAAATTGTCTTTGTAGGACCTGCGGTAAATCCTGTCCCTTGTATTGCGGTATGTTCATAGTTTGGTCTTGTATTTGTTATCCAGTGAGCGTGTATTGGGAAATGTTTTAGTAATGGCAGATCAATAAAAATTAATTAGTACGACTTTGCTGGACTTCCCAGTAAGTACGACTTAAATGGATTCAACACATCTCATATCTATAATGTTTGTGACACTATTCTACTTTGTTAGTCGACAAAAATGAAGGATTTGTAGAATGAAGTAGAACTTTATACGCCTTCAGATTTTATTACTTTTGTGTGTATGCGTGAAAATGCAACGCGCATCAAATCAAAACGAATAATTAAATTCTAATTAATTCATGGGAAGAAGTATTATTTTACTCGTATTAGTAGGCTTAGGTTTACTATTTTTAATGAATGGCTGTGGCACTTATAATGGCTTAGTCGAAAAAGATGAAGGAGTTAATCAAGCTTGGGCAAACGTAGAAAGTGCATATCAGCGAAGAGCTGACCTTGTGCCACAATTGGTTAATACTGTAAAGGGAGTAGCCGAATTCGAGAAATCGACGATTACTGCTGTGGTAGAAGCACGCTCAAAAGCAACTTCTATTACAATCGACCCGAGCAATATCACGCCAGAGCAATTGAAACAGTTTCAACAAGCACAATCGGGCTTAACCTCTTCTTTGAGTCGTCTTTTAGCTACCTTTGAGCGCTATCCTGAACTGAAAGCAACTGCCAATTTCCGCGATTTGCAGACGCAACTAGAAGGTACGGAAAATCGTATCAAAGTAGAACGCGACCGCTTCAATGAAGCAGCGACGAACTATAATATATCGGTGCGAAAATTCCCTGCGGCTATTTGGGCAGGTATTTTTGGTTTTGGTACACGACCACAATTTGAAGCAGACGAAGGCGCACAAGATGCACCAGAAGTCAACTTCGATTTTAGCAAATAATTTTTGAGTGATAAGTTATGAATGATGAGTGATGAGTAGTTTTTCGCTACTTGAAACTCATCATTCATGGCTCATCTCTCATATCTCATTCAGCATGATTGAATTTTTTACGAAGCAAGAGGGCAACCTTATTATACAGTCCATCCGAAAAGCCGAGCGCAATACGAGTGGCGAAATACGGGTACACTTAGAAGCAAACTGCAAAGGCAATATTATCGCTGCTGCCGAGCGCGTATTCTTCCAACTCGGTATGGATGAAACCCAAGCGAAAAACGGTATACTATTTTTCTTAGCTCCAGAACGAAAAGAATTTGCCATCATTGGGGATACGGGCATTAATGATGTTGTCCCCCATGATTTTTGGGAAGATATTCGAGATATTGTCATCGCGCACTTCAAGCAAAAAGCCTATGCAGAAGGCATCTGTAGAGGCGTGGAGCGCGTCGGTGAAAAATTAAAAGTCTATTTCCCTTATCAAGACGATGATGTGAACGAACTGCCAGATGAAATTTCGTACGGCGGAAACTAAAAGGGATGAGCTAGGAGTGATGAATGATGAGTCTTTAAAATCTTACTCATCACTCATAACTCATCATTTATAACTAAACAAGATGGTATTACGTAGCCTTTGGCGATGGAGTATATTGGTGATATTGGTAATTGGAACAAGTACTTGGGCAAGTGCTAAACAAGTGCCTGCCCGACCAAGTCCACCACAACTGGTAAATGACCTTGCAGGACTATTGAGTTTGCAACAGCAGCGTATGCTAGAGCGCAAACTTGTGAGCTATAACGATAGTACCTCTACGCAGATAGCGGTAGTGATTGAGCGCACGATTGAGGGAGATGATATTTTTGATTACACCTATCGCTTGGCGGAAGCATGGGGAATCGGGCAGCGCGACAAGGATAATGGCGTACTCATATTTGTAGCCGCAGAAGACCGACAACTTCGTATTCTGACGGGCTATGGCGTAGAAGGCTTCTTACCTGATGCGATGGCAAAACGCATTGTGGATGATGTAATCGTACCTCAATTCCGAAATGGTAAATATTACGAAGGACTAAATAATGCCACTACAACGATTATCCGCTTAAGCAAAGGCGAATATACTGCCGATGATATAGGTGGCCGACGCGATGAAGGTGGCATTCCTCCCATTGTGATTTTCATAATTATTATCATCATCTTTATTCTGCTTTCTAGAGCGAATGGTGGTGGCGGTGGCTACTACGATGATGACGACGACGGTGGCTACTATCGGGGTGGACGCTATGAACGTATGCCGCGCCGACGTGGTGGTGGTGGCTGGGTAGTTGTCGGGCCAGGTGGCGGCGGTAGTTGGAGTCCTGGTGGTGGTGGCAGCATCGGTGGTGGTGGCTTTGGTGGCTTCGGTGGTGGTAGTTTTGGTGGCGGTGGAGCTGGTGGTAGTTGGTAAATAAACAATCATAAATCAGACGTAACTATTTAGATGAGAGAAGAGAGACCGTCTCTTTTCTCTCCTCTGCTAATTAGTTACAATCAGACAAATCTTTTATTAGGCATTAAATTTACAGAGATGCAGCACTCAAAAATAGCTTAAAAATGGAGAAGATACCCTCTTATTTTTACGTTGGTTCTAAAGAAATAAGAACGCGAGTGCATAAGGAATACGAAGGTTATAAAATCAGCCAAATTGAAGATATACAAAGATGGATTGAAAATACTAATCAAGCGGTAGTTAATGAGCATCTCATAGCAACCTTTGTAATTAATGAACAGGCAGAATTGCTTATTAGCGATAGACACTCAGAGCATGTTATGTGTGCAGGCGGGCAAGCTGTCTTATCAGCAGGCGAAATAACGTTTAGCTTTGAGAAGGAAAAAATAGTTGTAAGTGAAATAAGTAATCAATCAACAGGCTATTGTCCGAAACCTAGTTCATGGGAAATAGTCGAAATAGTATTAAATAAACTAGAAATAGAACATCCTAATGCTTTTACAAGCGCGTTTGAGTTTAGGTATTGTGTAGTTTGCGAAACTAAGAATTTGGTTAAAGAAGAAGTTTATGAATGTATTGTTTGTGGCTCTGATTTAGATTTAGAGTGGAATATTCATAAAATGAAACCGAATTAGAATCCGAAAGTAAAGCGTATTTACTAGGTTTAATCCCTAAATTGCACTCCACAAAATCAAGCCATTTTATGAGCAAGAAAAATAAGCTAATCTGGAGTACGATATTCATCGCCATTTTTCTCCTTTCTCAAGATTATTTATTTACTAGTTGGGAAGGAAGACCGAGCTTCTTAGGTTTTCCGAATTGGATAGCTTGGTTTGCTTTTGTACATCTGGTATTCATTGCTGCGATGTATATTTTTGCAAAAAAACATTGGCACTAAAAACGAGTAGCCATTTTCAATTATCCATTCCATCTAGCATGATTTACGCTATCCTTATCGCTTATATCGCTATTGTGTTCTTGGGGAGTTTGCGCGGAACAAGTGCGAATGCCAAAACCCCCGAAGGTTATTTCCTAGCCAATCGGGGCTTAGGCACCTGGAGTTTATTTTTCACCATTCTAGCGACCAATTTTAGTGCGTTTTACTTCCTCGGTTTTGCAGGCGCGGGCTATCGGGTGGGCTATGCGCACTTCGTAATGATGGCACTAGGCACAGGCTTTGCTTGCATCTCTTTCTATATTTTAGGCACGAAAGTATGGCAACTCGGCAAAATGCACGGCTTCATCACTCCTGCCGAATTGGTCTATCATCAGACGGGCAGTAAAGCACTCCGCTGGATTTTTGCAGGCGTGATGCTTGTATTCACCTTTCCTTACCTAGCCTTGCAGATTATTGGCGCGGGCTACATACTAGAAAATCTCACCGAAGGCGATATTCCCTACTTTTGGGGTGCAACTTTTTTGACGCTCTTTACCATTGCTTACGTCTGGATTGGCGGCATGAAAAGCGTAGCAAAAACCGACCTCAAGCAAGGACTCTTGATGATTTGCTTGATGCTAGTTGCGGTCATTGTCATCAGCCATAGCTTGGGTGGACTGCGTGCGGCAAACCAAGCGGTCTGCGAACTGCAACCTGAACTCTTTTCAAGGGAGGGCGCAGGCAATGCTTTTCCGCCGAAAAAGTGGTTTAGCCTACTTATTTTTTGGGTGTTTTGCATCCCGATGTTCCCGCAGATTTTTATGCGCTTTTACATTGCAAAGGATATAGATAAACTCAAAAAGTCGGCACTGCTCTATGGACTTATTCCTTTATTTATTTCTATTTTGCCAGTCGTTATTGGCGTGTTGGGGCATTTGACTTTCCCTGATTTGGTGGGTAAAGAAACCGACCAAATTCTCCCCAAAATGCTAAATGCACATAGTCCGAAATGGTTTGCAGGCTTAGTGATGACAGGCGCGCTCGCTGCTTTTATGTCCACCCTCGATTCTCAATTGTTAGCCTTAAGCACCATCGTTACCCGCGATTTCGTACTGCCTTTCCGAAAAAGTATTGATTTGCAACAGCAAGTGCTTATCGGACGTATTTGGGTGGTCATTTTTGCCTTTGTAGGTCTAGCCATAGCCGCTCAACCTTTTGATACCATTGACGATATGGGCCGCTTGGCGTTTGGTGGTTTGGCGGTGCTGTTTCCTGTATCCTTAGCCATTTTGCGTTGGGGTGGCGTGCAACCGCTCTTTGCAATACTTTCTATACTTGTTGGCGAAATATTATTAGTTGGTTTTTATTATAAGCTTATTCCAAGCGAGTATCTCTTTGGTTTTGATAGTGCGATTGTGGTGCTGGCGGTTTGTTTTGGGATTGTGGGCTTGGGGAAGGTTTTGAAATAGGTGGATACTAAGTACATTGTAAATTAAATAGCTTCGTGTTTTGACCGAGCTTATTTTTTCGGTATTTGAGGCACAAAATTGGAAACATAACGGGTTATGAAGTCCGATTTTGAAACGAAAAATACTGGAAAAAGAAGCAGTCATAAATGCGAAGAAATTTAGTTTACAATGTACTAAGTCCTAAAGTCTTGAGCAAAAATGGCAAGACTTGTAATTTTGAATGCGTATAATTTATTCAAAATTATCACATTCAAAATTCAAAATTATTAGCCCAATTTATCATTTTCCTACGGCAACGGAATCAACACCGACAATTTATAAAAATCTCTAGCGTATAAACCATTATCATTCAGGTTGCGCCCCATCGAGAAGCGGAAACTGTAGGTCGCCTTTGTAGTAAATTTAGCATACGCGCCCAACCATTGATAAAAACTCTGCGATGCGCCCGTATCATCGCGGGTGAGATAAAACTGCTCGTAATGCGCCCCCAACGAAAGCCGTTCATTCACTATCCAACCTGGATAGAGCCAATACAGTATAAAATCGGAGGATGCGCCACCTTTGCGAAGCGATTTATAGTAGCCAAAATAAAACTCCGTTTCCAGTTTATCATTAGCAAATAGGGCGAGTACATTGGGGACAATGCCTTCTGCGACATTCCCTGTGCCAGTACCAGATAACAAGCTACCATGTGTGAAGCCTAGTGAAGGATTGATAAAAAGCTGCTCTTCTGCCGCTAAAAAACTCACACCAATGCCCGTCTCTAGCCAGTTATCTATCCCATTATTGGAGTAAGCGTGATTGGTCCAGAAGATGCCATAATAGGTCAAATCTACAGCTGCGTCTAAGCCAAAAGTCCCATAGACCGCAGGCGCGAAGCCGAAACCATTATCTTGATTGAGAGCAATGCTCAAACTAGAATTATCATCTTGACCAAAGGCGAAAAAAGTCGTCCAAATAATAAGTAAAAGGGTGAAAATCTGTTTCATTTTATATTTTCTCTAAATAACCCGTAGCTATGGCGACAAGTTTATTCACCTTTCTTTTACTTTTGCGGCACTTTTTGGCGAGTGGCTTGGTTTAATTTCTAGAGCCACAAAGCAACAATTATGATATTCGATTGGTTAAAAAATTTATTTAAACGCGAGGAAGAAGAAGTAGCAGATCCGATGAAATATTTGATAGTAGGACTTGGTAATATTGGCGCGAAGTACGACAATACGCGCCACAATATTGGCTTTGAGGTGGTAGATGCCTTAGCCAAAGCAGCCGATGTAAGCTGGAAAACAGAGAACTTAGGTAGCATCGCCGAATTCCGACATAAAGGACGCACTTTTGTGTTATTGAAGCCCTCCACCTATATGAATTTGAGTGGGAAATCGGTGCGCTATTGGTTGCAAAAAAAGAAAATCGAGAAGTCCAATTTGCTCGTCATTCTAGATGATTTGAATTTAGATTTTGGTAAGCATCGCCTACGTGGAAAAGGCAAAGATGGCGGTCACAACGGACTGAAAGACATTGATAAAATGACAGGCGGCAACAACTATGCGCGCCTCCGTCTAGGTATCGGTAGCGAGTTCAGCAAGGGTAAGCAGGTCAATTTTGTGCTAGGCGAATGGACAGAGGAAGAAAGCGCGCAATTGCTCGACATCATCGAACATGCGGCTAATGCTGCGAAGGCGTTTGGCACTATTGGTTTGCAGCATACCATGAGCCAGTTTAATCGTTAAGAAGCTGTTTTATGAGAGCTATCATTTTGGTGGTACGTCGTTCTCGTCCTTCTTTATTGAGGTGATAAATAGTATCAAAATATAAGCTGTCAGGAAATGCTGCGCTACTGGGTTTATTGATGATTTCTATCTTTAAATCTCGGTAGAGGTCATCCTGTAATAAGTGGATGGCTTCCTTATTTATGGCATATTGAGATTGTGCAAGCGGCGGGAATAGATAAAATACCTTTACTCCCTTAGTCGAAGCGTATGCATAAAACGCATTCAGTCTTGGTATTTGCTCCCAATACCGATATTCCAGCAGTTCCTTTCCATCCAAAGTGGCTCTATTCTCCTGCTCTAGGTGCGAGACTACATCTCCGTATTCATTGAATGCGCCAGCAAAATAAATGGGTGCGATAAGACTCTTCTTCGCAGGGTTTAGCAGGCGTTTGATTTTTACTTTAAGTTTGGTTTTTAGACTTTCTCGGACATCTTCTAAGTGCAACTCAAGCTTTGCGTATGCACTCATCGTGTAGTAATCGGCAGCGGGTGGAAATAAGTCCGAGGCGCGCTTTTTTAAGCGATTTTGCCCATCATCCAAAAAATATTCCAGCGAAAGAAACACGACATCACCAGACGCGATTGAATGTTTTAGCTCTTCCAAAATAAAGGGCGTGCCTAAGCCCGCTAGAATGGATAAATTCACTACAGGCATTGCAAATTCCTCTTGCAATCGTTCGCTATTCACCCCAAATGCCATACTGGAACCGCCTGCCAATATCATTTTGGGCGATTCGATAGCCTCCAATCGTTCATGCTTTTGAATCATGGCAGCCATGAAATTATTTTTGTCTTCAAATTTAGGCACAAAGGAAAGTGCCAGCGCAGTCAGCACAGTCATACAAAAAAAGGCAAGTAGCTTAAAAAGGAATTTTTTCATGGATTAAAACTGGAAGTAAATAAATTGCTGTTGCACTCCTTGAAAGATAAATATAAGCAGCACAATGAATAAATAAAATCCCCACGAAAACCATCTTGGATACCTATTAATTTTTTCCAACGCAAATTTGCCCCTTCTCCCCTGCCACTCTATGAACAACAAGAAGCATAATAAGCCCAATAAAATCACGAGTTCCACTTCTTTACCCGATATATGCGGAATGGAAAATAGCGATTCTGATAGCATTCCCCTTATATAATCGAAAGCTTTTTCCATACTTTCTGCTCTAAAAAATATCCAAGCGAAGGTGCTGAGTAAGAAAGTAACGAGTATTTGAAAAAACTCCTTCAAGCTCGGTAGGCTTTTACCTCTTGCTACTATAGCGATATGTTTGCGATGGCTATTTGTCAAAAGTAAGGGCAGAAAATAGAGTGCGTTTAACGCTCCCCAAGCGATAAATGTCCAATTCGCGCCATGCCAAAAACCACTCACTAAAAAGATAATAAAAACATTCCGAATACGCATCCAAGTGCTGCCCCGACTGCCGCCCAAAGGGATGTACAGATAGTCCCGAAACCAAGTGGAGAGCGAAATATGCCACCTGCGCCAGAACTCCGCCATATCTCTAGAAAAATAGGGAAAGGCAAAATTTTGCATGAGCGAAAATCCAAATAAGCGCGCCGTGCCAATCGCAATATCCGAATAGCCAGAGAAGTCGCCATAAATCTGGAAGGCGAAAAATATCGCGCCTAGCAATAGCGTACTACCACTGTACGCATCAGGTGCATCAAAAATAAGATGAACGATTTCCGCGCAATTGTCCGCAATGACCATTTTTTTGAAGAGTCCCCAGAGTATTTGGCGTAGTCCATCTACTGCTTGTGCGTAGTGGAACTGGCGTTTTTTATAAAATTGCGGGAGTAAGTTCGTAGCGCGCTCAATCGGGCCAGCTACTAATTGCGGAAAGAAACTCACGAAGGCAGCAAAGGCAATGAAATCGCGGGTAGGCGCGAGTTTTCGCCGATAAACATCTATGGAATAGCTAAGGGTTTGGAAGGTATAAAAACTAATACCGACGGGTAAGATGATATGCAAGAAATTGGCATTAATTGCTGTACCAAAGAAGGAAAAAGCAGCGACAAAATTATCAAGAAAAAAGTTGTAGTATTTGAAAAAGCCCAATAGCCCCAAATTTACGGCAATACTGATGCCGAGTAAGAGCTTTCTGCGCGCCTCTTGTTGTTCTTTCGCCAATCCTATACCCACCGAATAATCAACTATCGTACTGAACAAAATAAGCGATAAAAATCGCCAATCCCACCAACCATAAAACATGTAGCTTGCGGATACGAGTAGTATATTTTGAAGTTTTAACTGCCTATGCGCTACGAACCAATAAAGTATAAATACGATGGGGAGAAAGAGGGCGAA
>JAHDCQ010000512.1 GCA_020629845.1 Saprospiraceae bacterium
ATCGTACTTTCGTGCGTCTTTTCATAGACTATTGTAGATTTTGAGAGGCTACTTACTAATAGATTTATGCTTTTGTCTCAAATCTCAAGCCTAGCATCTCGCATCTACTGCCTAAGTAATGGCAAACTAATAAATGTACACTCTTGACTGTCCCTTTTGCCCCTAGTTTTCACTTTGAAATTGGTCAAATATCTAGATATAATCCCACTTTCAAAGTAAAAACTAGAACCAAAATTAAGCTACTCAAGAATGTACATTTATTAATCCGCCATTACTAAGCAAATACATACCAAATTAAAAAAAACACTATGACTGGAGAGCTACTCGCCACTGAAAATTCGACTGGCACTACGAATGACACCTTTATTCAAGAAGCCAAAGAAGATTTTTGGACGTGCTGCCTAAGTCGAGAAGCCAGCCTATTGGGACGCAAAGAAGTGCTAACAGGTAAGGCAAAATTCGGCATATTTGGTGCAGGTAAAGAAGTGCCACAAGCAGCTATGGCAAGGGCTTTTCGTAAAGGCGATTGGCGTTCGGGTTATTACCGTGACCAGACTTTCATCTTCGCGCTGGGACTAATGACCTTAGAACAGTTCTTCGCACAACTCTACGCTGACCCCGTAAATGACCCTTATAGTGGCGGTCGTCAGATGAATGCCCACTTCGCCACCCCTATGGTAGATGAAGCAGGCAACTGGATTAGCCAACTCGAACAATACAACACCTCCTCTGATATTTCCTGCACAGGCGGGCAAATGGCGCGTGGCTTGGGTTTGGCTTTAGCCTCCAAAAAATACCGCGAATTGGACGCTCTCCGCACCTCCACCGAATTTTCTAATAATGGTGATGAAATTTGCTTTATAACAATAGGCGATGCGAGTACTTCGGAGGGCGTATTTTGGGAAACCATTAACGCCGCAGCCGTACAACAAGTACCACTTTCCATTTCGGTTTGGGATGATGGCTATGGTATTTCTGTACCCAAAGAATACCAGACCGCAAAAGGTAGTATTTCGGCTATCATGCGCGGCTTTGAAGCAAATGCAAACGAAAAAGGCTTCGATATTCATGTCGTGAAAGGCTGGGACTATGCCGCTTTACGGCATACCTATCATATTGGTATTGATAAAACACGCACGGAACATAGTCCTGTCCTATTCCATATCGACGAACTTACACAGCCACAAGGACACTCTACTTCGGGTTCGCACGAACGCTATAAAAGCCGCGAACGCCTCGATTGGGAAAAGGAGAATGATTGTATCAAGCGCATGGGCGAGTGGTTAGTGCGTGAAGGCATTTATACCGAAGAAGAAATTACGCAAATCCGAAAAGAAGTCAAAAAACAGGTACGCGAAGCACGGGATAGAGCTTGGGCTGCTTACATTAACCCTGCAAAAGAGGAATTAAAGCAGGTGAAAGCGATGTATGAAGAAATCATTGCAAATATTTCGCCAGAGCGTAGTAGTGCGGTAAAAGCGGTAGTTAAAGAATTAGATAAACACGCTAATCCTTTACAAGCAGAAATCGTACAAAATGTGCGCCGTATGCAGTTTGTGACCTTGGGAGAGCAATCCTCAGCTATCGCACAACTCAATAGCTACCTCGCGGCAGCCAGCAAAAAAGCAGATGAGCATTATCATTTGCACCTTTATAGCGAATCGCCAAAATCGGCTTTGAATGTGCCTTCTATTCCACCACGCTTCTCGGATGCATCGCCTAAAAAAAGCGGCTATCAGGTACTCAATGCCTTTTTCGATAAGCTCTTTGAAAGCCGCGATGATGTTTTTGCCTTCGGCGAAGATGTAGGACAAATTGGCGATGTGAATCAAGGCTTCGCAGGCTTGCAAACGAAATATACCGAAAAACGCATTTTCGATACGGGCATTCGCGAGTGGACGATTATGGGGCAAGCGATTGGAATGGCAATGCGTGGCTTGCGTCCAATTGCGGAAATTCAATATTTGGATTACCTCATCTACGGACTAGAACCACTTTCGGACGATCTTGCTACCCTACGCTATCGCTCGGATGGCTTGCAACAAGCACCTGCGATCATCCGTACACGCGGACACCGTTTGGAAGGTATCTGGCACTCAGGCTCACCGATGGGCATGATGATTAACTCCTTGCGTGGCATATATGTACTTGTACCACGCAATATGACGCAAGCCGTTGGTTTCTATAATACGATGCTCCAATCCGACGACCCAGCCATAATTGTGGAATGCTTAAATGGCTACCGCCTAAAAGAAGTGATGCCTGACAATATCGGTGAATATACCGTACCGCTTGGCGTACCTGACATCCTGCAAGTAGGTAGCGACGTGACACTCGTAACTTATGGCTCCTGTGTACGAATCGCGCAAGAAGGTATCAAGCTCTTGGAACGCATTGGCATTTCTGTAGAATTGATTGATGTGCAAAGTCTCTTGCCATTCGACCGTCATCATATTATTTCGCAATCCTTGCAAAAGACCAATCGCGTAGTATTTATGGATGAAGACGTACCTGGTGGTGCGACTGCATTCATGCAACAGCAAGTGCTAGAAAAACAAGGCGGCTATCAACACTTGGACTCTCAGCCTGTGACTTTGGCAGCTAAAGCCCACCGCCCACCTTTCGGTTCGGATGGCGATTATTATTCCAAGCCAAATCCAGAGGATGTCTTTGAAGTGATTTATCAACTGATGCACGAAGCAGAGCCTCAGCGTTTTGCTGCACCTTTGAAAAG
>JAHDCQ010000092.1 GCA_020629845.1 Saprospiraceae bacterium
ATTTATCGGCTTATGGGAAAAAAGCCGATAAAAAGTGCAATTTGTTATACACACAGTCAGAGTATTTTAAATAATTCACATTAAAAAATCCCCTATCTTCGCCCTTCTAAAACTACACATAATGAAACAAAATCGCTTTTCTATTTTGCTCATGCTGCTGCTATGCAGTACCTTTCTATTTGCCCAAAAACTCGACACCGAACAACTCAAAGGTTTAAAAATTAGAAATATTGGCCCAGCAGGCATGAGTGGGCGCGTCACCTCCATAGATGTAGACTTGAGTAATTCGGATAGAATTTATGTCGGCACAGCTTCGGGCGGTGTATGGTTATCCGAGAATGGCGGTATCAACTGGACTCCTATTTTTGATGATGAAGCCGTGCAGTCTATTGGTGCAGTAGCTATTAATCAAAATAATCCTTCTGAAGTATGGGTAGGCACAGGCGAAGGCAATCCCAGAAACTCGCAGAATAGCGGAGCGGGTATTTATAAAAGTTTGGATGGCGGAAAGACGTGGCAACTTGTGGGTTTGGAAGCGACTAAAACCATCCACCGCATCATCATTCATCGAGATGACCCGAATGTAGTGTATGTAGGCGCGCAAGGTTCGGCTTGGGGAGCAAATAGAGAGCGGGGCATCTATCGTACCACCGATGGCGGCAAGACTTGGGAAAATATCCTATATAAAGGCGACGAAGTAGGTTGCGCCGACTTAGTGGTAGACCCAACAAATCCCAATAAACTCATCGCTGCCATGTGGGAATATGGCCGTAAACCGTGGACATTCAACTCAGGCGGAGAAGGCTCAGGGCTTTACATTACCCACGATGGCGGAAATACTTGGACACGCAAAACGGATAAAGACGGCTTGCCTAAAGGCATTTTAGGGCGAATTGGCTTGGCTATCGCGCCTTCTAGTCCCAATATCATTTATGCCTTAGTGGAAGCAAAAGAAAATGCCCTCTACAAATCTACGGATGGCGGTAATACATGGAAAAAGATAGCCGATGATAAGAAAAATATAGGAAATCGCCCTTTCTACTATGCCGATATATTCGTAGACCCTGTGAATGAAAATCGTGTATATAGCCTCTATTCCCTCGTATCACGCTCGGAGGATGGAGGTAAGAATTTCGAAGTCATTCTACCCTACTCTGGCGTACACCCCGACCATCACGCGCTTTGGATTCATCCAGAAGACCCAAGCTACATCATTAATGGGAATGACGGTGGACTCTACATTTCCAGAGATAGAGGCGAAAATTGGCGATTTGCAGACAATTTACCTTTAGCTCAATTCTATCATATTAGTCACGACATGAGCATTCCTTATCAAGTGGCAGGCGGTATGCAAGACAATGGCTCATGGGTAGGGCCAAGTCAAGTGTGGAAACGCGGCGGCATTCGTAATAACGACTGGCAAGAGGTCTACTTTGGCGATGGTTTTGATGTAGTATTCAACCCTAGCGATAGCCGCTATGTCTACGCCCAATCACAAGGGGGAAATGTGGGTTATATAGATACCAAAACAGGTTATTCTCAGCGCATCAAGCCCATACACCCTGATGGAGAGGAATTGCGCTTTCATTGGAATGCAGCTATTACTCAAAATCCATTTGCAGATTGTGGTATTTATTTCGGCAGCCAATTTGTACATAAAAGTATGGATTGCGGAAAATCTTGGGAAATCATTTCGCCCGACTTGACTACTAATGACACCCTTAAACAAAAGCAATATTTAAGCGGTGGCTTGACGATAGATGACACCCGTGCAGAGAATCATACCACTATACTCGCTATTGCGCCTAGTCCTGTAGATGAAGGCGTGATTTGGGTTGGTACGGATGACGGCAACCTACAAGTCACTAAAGACGGTGGCGATACATGGACAAATGTAGCTGGTGCAATGCCAAGCATGAAAGCAGGCAGTTGGATTCCATTCATAGAAGTGTCCAAGAAGAATGCGGGCGAGGCATTTATCATTGTAAATGATTATCGTCGAAATGATTGGCGACCAATGGCATTCCATACGACTAACTATGGCGCGTCTTTCACCAAAATCGTAGATGAACGCCAAGTGAAAGGACATGCTCTATCTATCGTACAAGACCCTGAGGAAGAAAATTTGCTTTGGCTGGGTACGGATTATGGGCTTTATGTAAGTATTGATAAAGGCCGCAATTGGACGCAATGGAAAAATGGTTTTCCAGCCGTCTCTACCCGCGATTTAAAAATCCATCCGCGCGAACATGACCTCATTGTAGGCACATTCGGACGTGCTGCTTGGATTTTAGATGATATTCGCCCCATTCGGGAAATAGCTAAAACGGGCGGCAAGGTATTGGAGCAAGACTTTAGTGCGTTCGCTGCGCCAGATACTTATTTAGCTAATTATCGCTCCTATGAAGGTATCCGTTTCACAGGCGATGGCGAATATATTGGGCAAAATCGTAGGCGCGGAGCAATGCTGACACTATGGGTGAAGCCTGCAAAGAAAGAAGCTAAAAAAGAGAAAAAACCCAAAGATACAGAAAAAGCAAAAGACAAGAAAAAAGGGAAAAAGCCCACGGGCAAAAAAGTAAAAATTCAAGTACTCACCAATGAAGGCGATACCATCCGCACCTATAGCACCAAAGTAGATACGGGCATGAATCGCATTTATTGGAATTTGAGACGTGATGGCGTACGCTACCCTTCCCGCCAAGAAGTGAAGGAAGATGATAACTTACCCACTGGCTTACAAGTGCTACCAGGTGACTATAAGCTTATTTTCAGCTATGGTGATGCTAAGGATTCTACTTGGGTAAAGGTACACGCAGACCCACGTATGGAATTTTCAGCAGAAAATGCCCAAGCAAAAAAGGCAGTTTATGAGGACTATTATAAGATGGTAAAAGCCGCAAACAAAGGCTTTGAGCAACTAAAAGAAGCGCGCAAAACCATTGGCTTAGTAGATAAAGCTCTCGTGAATGCACCTGATTCTACAAAGACGGAAATCACAAAACTAGGCAAGTCGCTGCAAGACAGCTTGAATGTGCTAGAAAAACTTTATATGCAGCCCAAAGGCATGAAAGGCATTCAGCGTAGTTCAGATAACTTGAATTCCACCCTTTACCAAGTATCAGGCTACCTACGAGCTTCTGAAGATGGCAGTGGGCAAACCGTAGGGATTTTAATGGAACGCGCCCGCAAAGAAACCAGCGAAGTAGTAGATAAAATCAATGCCTTCATGAGCAAGGATTTTGCAGACTATCAAGCAAAAGTAGAAGCTGTGCAGTATTCTTTATTTAAGCCTATGGAGGCGATAAAACTGTAAATACTCAATGAGTGAATGAAAAAATTTTGAATGAGTGAATAATCCTAACTTTATTCGCTCATTCAGTCATTCACAATTCACTCATTCAGTATTTAAATAAAATTAGATTAAGCACTAGCCATATAAGGGCATATAAGAGCTGTTTATATGTCCTTATATGCCTTATATGGTTCAAAAAATGGCAAATCTTCTTCTATTCCTAAAAGGCTTGCATGTAGTGGGCTTTGTGTCATGGTTTGCGGGCTTATTCTATCTAGTCCGCATTTTCGTGTATCATACCGAAGCACAACAAAAACCACAGCCCGACCGCGACATTCTCACCCGCGAGTTTGGTGCCATGCAGCAACGTGTCTACAAAATCATCTGTAATCCTGCTATGATGCTGACTTGGACAGCAGGTTTGGGTATGTTAGCACTCGGTATTTTTCATCCAAGTGTGCCAAATTATTTAGCAATAGAACATGGTACAGCAGGCTGGATGCACTTGAAACTGACACTACTCGTTCTACTATTAGGCTACCATATTTGGTGCAAGCGTATTCTGCAACAACTAGAAAAAGGCGAATCAAGCTTTACCTCTTTTCAGTTTCGTTTGTTCAATGAAATACCTACGCTTTTTCTAGTTTCCATTTCCTTTACAGCAGTTTATGGAAAACTAGGACAGCTCAACTATCTTTACTTATTGGGTGGTGTAGCCTTATTTGGTGCGCTTGTTTACAGAGGTGCAGTAGCTTATAAAAAACGTAGAGAACGTAATGAATAATGAACAATTAACAATGCATAATTAATACGCTCTCCTCACAATCAATCAATTATTAATTATACATTGTCAATTATTAATTAAAAAACGTGAAAGACATATTAGACCTAATTGGCAGAATTTTACTCGGTTTCATATTCCTATTTGAGGCCTACGACTCCATTTTCTTTTTCTCCGAAACAAAAGCCAAAATGCTCTATTATGGCTTAACTTGGCAACCGAACTTCTTGCTTGTTGGAGCCATTATTTTGCTAGGGCTTGGCGGCTTACTCTTAGTTACAGGCTATCGGGTACGGTTGGGTGTGATTATGCTACTGCTTTACTGGATTCCTGTCACCTTTATTGTACATCCCTATTGGAATTTTCCGCCCGATTGTATCGGTGATTTTCCGTGTACTGAACAGCTCGAAAATTTCCGACGTTTACAGTCCGTACTATTCACCAAAAACTTAGCTATTATGGGAGGCTTACTCTTAGTATATACCAATGGCATCAATAGCAAATACAGCATCCGACGGATATTTGCAACGGCTAAAGTACCGGGGGCGTAGTTAAGTTAAATAGTCACATATTTGTTAAAAATAGTAGTGCTGGGAACTTTTATACAGAAAAAATAATTCTATACACGTAATTCATTTCAAAATTTTCATTGCACGATGACGCATTAAGTCAGCATTAAGTTTGCCTTAAGGCTTACTACTCTGTTGACAAAGTGTCTGAAAAAGCGTAATTTCCACATCATGGAAAAATGGAGAAGACTTGATGGGCAACGTATAGAATTACCTATCAAACAGATGGTGGAAGAAACCATCATCAGAGAAACCAAGGCTGGACATAAACTAAAGGTGTGTATTGGTACCGACTCACAAGTACGCGGCGAAGTCATCGAATTTGCCACCGTTATCGTATTCTTGCGAGAAAAGAAGGGCGGCTTCATGTTTATTAGCAATTACAAAAAGACGCAGCGCATGACGCTGAAAGAGCGTATGATTATGGAGGTAGCAAAATCCGTTGAAATTGCGTACGCCCTTTGTGATTTGCTCGATAAATACAAAGTAGAGCTAGAAGTACACGCTGATATCAACACAGACCCTAGCTTCAAGTCTAACAAGGCATTGAAGGAAGCAATGGGCTACATACTAGGAATGGGCTTTGTGTTCAAAGCTAAACCGAATGCCTTTGCAAGTTCTTCTTGTGCGGATAAGGTGGTTTAACGAAAATTTGCTTGACTGAAAAGTAGAAAGCTATATATTTGGGAGTTGCTTCGTATTCGGAGCAACTCTCTCTTTATTTAATAGCAAAAATAGCATGGTTCAAGTTTTCGTAACAGGCGGCACTTTCGACAAAGACTATAATTTCATTACGGGCAAATTGTATTTTAAAGATTCGCATCTCAAGGCAATGTTTGAGCGTGGACGTTGTAAAGTAGAGCTAGATGTGAAAACCCTAATGATGGTAGATAGCCTTGAAATGACGGAGGCTGACCGACAAATTGTAGAACATAACTGTCGCAGAGCTGATTCTAGTCAAATTCTTATCACACATGGAACGGATAGAATGGTGCATACCGCACGCTATTTAGCTGAAGCTAATATAGAAGGCAAAACAATTGTACTCACAGGTGCTATGATACCTTATGCCTTCGGCTCCTCTTCGGATGGATTTTTTAATCTTGGAACTGCCTTAGCGATGGTCCAGATTTTGCCAGCAGGCGTATATATTGCTATGAATGGACGCTGTTTTAATTGGGATAATGTACGCAAAAATACCGAAACGGGCTTTTTCGAGGAACTGGATTAGATAAAATAACAAAGGGAATAAGTACTTGACTTACTCCCTTCATTTTATCTATAAAGTAGCTTCAATTAAGCTAATTGACGCTGCTTGTTGTATACAAATACAAGACCTAGTGTTAGCATACCCAAACCAAATAGGAATAAGCCCCACTCTGTCATTGTTGGTACAGGACTCATATCACACTCTGAAAACTTAAAGTTTGTAACTGTAGCAATACCTTCTCCATCTTCTCCATCAGCAGATGCTGAAAGGAAACAGAATGTCTCTCCTAATGATACAAAAACTGCTGCACTACCAGAAGTACCATCAGCATCTGACAATAATACAGCACCTTCCGCAGTTGAAAAATAACCAAAGAAATCGAAGCCATCACCAAAAACATCATTATTTGCGAATGCCCAATCGAAAGCAACCTCCATGTCATAAGGAGCAGTAAAACAAAGTGAGTTTTGAGAACCATTACCGTAGTTACCATCCATTTCGTTAGGACCAGTAATTACCATAGTGTTACCTGCTGGTACAAACGAACCATCCATAGGAATATCTAGTATCCAATTAGCAGGATCTAAATCACCTGTGAAACCATCTGTAATAGCTACTGGAACACAAGTCGCCACACGTTGAGCATTAGCGTCAGCTACACGATCGAAGTTGTGTGTACCTCGTTCAACTTGCTTCTGAGCAAAGGCAAAACTTCCTGCACACAAAAGAGCTATTAGTAAAAATAAATGCTTTTTCATAAGAGTTTTATTATATAATAAAAAATTAAAAAGAATTTCTCTAACAATTGTATTTTAGCCTTTGTCCTTGCATGTGTATACAATAGAACAATAGTATTGTATTCTTAATAAAGAATCTAATCAATACAATTAGTTAATAAGCTATGTAAACTTACTATATTATGTCGCTATTTAAATTGTAATCGGAAGGAAACTTACGCACGGGCCAAAGTAGTTAAAGTATCCGAATTGGCAAAAAAACTAGCAAAATTTTTATCCTTGTCTAAATGATTTCCAATCATCCGTCCTAAAGCACACACCTATCCAAATGAATACGGGTAGGATAAATGCAAGAGCCGTATGCAAGGTCAGTCGCAATCGCCCAACTATGGTTTTGCCCGTTTGGCCAAGTTCATACACCCCCAATTGACTTTGGTCTAATTGGTAAAGCCCTACGATATATAAATGAAAACATTTGAATAAGTATAGGAGTAATAAACCTAAAAACAAGGCAATTCCCTTTCGTTTCCAAGATATAGGCGTAATGAGAATGAGTGTAAAAAGAAAAAAAAGCGGCATTAAATAAAACTCCGTAATATTGAGCTTGAAGTTTCTAAAATCTACATTTACCGTTTTTTTGCCTTTTACTTTTCGAGCGTCCTCTACTGCTTGCCGATTAGCGAATGCAATCGTGAAATTTTCGTGCCCTTCCTCTTTAATCCCCATACGCGCAGGGTCTGTAATAAACATGGCTTTAGGCAAAACCGTATTTAATGCCCCTTCTGTGTGCGAGCGAGCAAAGGAGAACCAAGCAGAACGAACGCCTGATAGGTAACTCGTTCCTATTAATGCTCCATAAAGCAGACAAAAAGGAAGAAAATAGCGGAGCAAATATCGTCTAATTGGTAGTTGCATTTGTCTCTTTTTGTTTACGGAATGCCCAATCAATCCAAAGTAACCAAATACTAATACTAATAATAGTGAATAATATCAGACCACCATGCAAATGCATAAACTCAAATGCGGCTTCTGACATATTCACGCCTACTAAGTACAGTACGATCAATCGAATAATATTCACTACGAATAGTATGCCTAAACCTATCAGCAAACCAGGCCACTTAAGTCGAAAAGAAAGTGGAAACACTAGAATAGCTGCTAAAAAAAGCATAGTGGCTTCAATGCCATCGCAGCCTTTTGCAATGCTCATGGAGAATCCCCCTGGATCCATCAAACGATTTCCCTCAATCGCAGGAGTATATCCTAGCAAATTAATAAAAAAACCTGCTATACTAGACTGTACTGCTAAGAGTGGGTCTCGTACATAATTGGCATATGCGTCAGAAGCATAAAATAAATAAAATAGCACAATAACCCCTATAAAGCTCAGCAAAAACACAATTACAGGTGACTTTGTCTTCCAAATCTCTTGAAACTGTTGTTTTTGTTTATCCAGAAAGCTTTGTTGAGTTTGTTGCTGTTGTCGTCGTGATGGTTGTTGCTTTTTCCCTTTATTTTTCTTTGCCATGATTTAAGTTGAATACTTGGGAATGAGAACTAAATAATTTTACAAATTTTGACTGCGATTTTTCAGGTCTAACTTCGTTGAAAATACTCTCCTTAAACCTGCTAGAGCTGTGTTTTTCACCTTATTACACCTAAAAAATCACTAGGCAAAATTTGTAAAATCACTCATTCTTCACCCCTAGTTGAGTGTAGGAGTTAGACTAAAATAATCGAATTACATGAATCATATATGCCAATAAAGGGATAGTGAGTGTCATACCAATAATGTCTTCAGGCACGATTTCGCCCCACACGAGTAGGATAAATAAAAACCCTAGTGCTGCAATGATACAGGCATGCTTTAGAGAAGACATATAAATCTCTTTATCAAATGGAAACATAGCTACATTTTGTATTACATACTCAAAAACACCCAAAATTAAGAATGTCATTGGGATTTCAAAAAGATGTATAACGAATTGTGCGATTTGAATAAAATTAGTTTCTTTGAGAATGAGGAAAAGAAAGCAGAAAATCTGCATTTTGATTAATCTTGTGAAAAAATAAATAGGAATAAAACATGATAAGACTAACGGACTATTCTCCAATACCACCTAAGCATGCAGAAAAATCAGATATTAAAGATATTACCCAAGAATACGTAGCACGCATTGGAGAACTTCAGAAAGTACTACGTGCCGAATCGAAGCATGCCCTATTAGTAGTACTACAAGGTATGGACGCTAGTGGCAAAGATGGAGCTGTGTTCAAAGTATTCAGAGATTGCAGCCACAATGGGGTGGCTACTTATTCCTTCAAAAAACCGACCGAAGAAGAATTCGCGCATGATTTTCTGTGGCGCGTGCATAAGCGTGCACCTGCGAAGGGCGAAATCATGGTTTTCAATCGCTCACACTATGAAGATATACTCATTCAGCGCGTACATAGCTGGATTAGTGAAGAACATGTCGAAAAGCGCATGAATGCCATCAATGCTTTTGAGGAATTGTTAGTATTTGATAATAACACTACTATTCTAAAGTTTTTCTTGCATTCTTCTCATGAAGGCCAAGCCGAGCAATTGCAAGAACGTATAGATGAACCCGAAAAAAACTGGAAACACAACCCCGGCGATTGGGAAGAACGCAAACATTGGGATAAATACATGCAATGCTATGAATATGTATTAAACAATAGCACGATTCCCTGGCACATTATTCCTGTAGATAAGCGTTGGTATCGTGATTATTGTATTTCTAAAATTGTAATGGACGCTTTAGAGGGCTTGAACATGAAGTATCCAGCTTTAGAAAAAGAATAAACATTCTTTCAGAAGGAATATTTGCATTCAAAATTTGTCATTCAAAATTAATATTAGTGAAAGCATCCGAACTAAAGACAACAGAATACGCGCCTTTCTACGCTACTTACATTAGCAAAGTAGGCGACGCGCCACTTCTACAATTGCTAGAAGAGGGCAAAGCACATAGTCTACAGCTTTTTCAGTCCATTCCTGAAAATAAGCATGCATATCGCTATGCAGCAGGGAAATGGAGTATTAAAGAAGTTCTACAACACATCATTGATACCGAGCGCGTATTTGCCTATCGAGCCTTACGAATTAGTCGAGGCGACACAACTCCCCTGCCTGGTTTCGAACAAAATGGCTTTAATGATGCCGCCAAAGCTGACCGTCGCAGTCTAGCAGACTTAATAGCAGAATATCAAGCCGTACGAGAAGCAAATATTCAGCTTTTCCGCAGCATGACGGATGACATGCTACTGCTAGAAGGTACAGCAAGCGGCTACAATGTTTCCACACGTGCTATCGGTTTTATGATAGTGGGACACGAAAAGCATCATGTAGGTATTGTAATGGAGAGATATTTAGACTAATAGAAAAACAGTCTCACATCTATAAACAAATGCAACCATTAGCGGAACGCATGCGCCCCAAAACTCTCGATGCCTATATTGGGCAGCAACACTTAGTAGGCGAAGGCGCGATTCTTCGACAAGCAATTGAGAATAATCAGATTCCTTCGTTCATTCTTTGGGGACCGCCGGGTGTGGGTAAAACCACACTTGCAAGCATCATTGCGAACGAGCTAGAACGCCCATTCTTCCAATTGAGTGCAATCAATTCGGGTGTAAAAGACATTCGCGAAGCCATAGAAAAAGCTAAAAAGCAGCAGTTTTTCGACCGGCCGAATCCTATTTTATTCATTGATGAAATTCATCGCTTTAGCAAGTCGCAGCAGGATGCGCTGCTTGGGGCAGTAGAAAAAGGCATCATCACACTCATAGGCGCAACTACCGAAAATCCTTCCTTCGAGGTCATTCCTGCCCTACTCTCCCGAGCGCAAGTATATGTACTACAGCCTTTGGAAAAGGAAGACTTAATTCGAATCATCGAACTAGCTATTCAGGATGATTTTTATTTGAAGGAAAATTCTATTACAGTAAAAGAACACAATGCCTTATTACAATATTCGGGTGGTGATGCTCGAAAATTACACAATGCCTTAGAGCTAGTTGTCAATACATTAAAAAAAGGTGATGCTGAAATTGTGATTGATGATGCAGCCGTACGCGCTTCGATTCAGCAAAATATGGCGATTTATGATAAAGGCGGAGAGCAGCATTACGATATTGCTTCGGCTTTTATAAAATCCATACGTGGAAGCGATCCTAATGCGGCAGTCTATTGGTTGGCGCGGATGATAGAAGGAGGCGAAGATGTGAAATTCATTGCGCGACGTATGATAATTGCCGCTTCTGAGGATATTGGACTCGCCAATCCCAACGCGCTTTTGATGGCGACCACAGCTTTTCAGGCGGCACAAGCAGTTGGCTTGCCCGAAGCGCGTATCATTTTATCGCAGGCAGTAGTTTATTTAGCTACTTCGCCTAAGAGTAATTCAGCTTATTTAGCGATTAACAATGCCCAGCAAAAAGTACGTGAAACGGGGAATTTGCCTGTACCATTGCACATCCGAAATGCCCCGACCAAGCTGATGAAGTCGCTAGATTATGGCAAGAACTACCAATATGCTCATGATTTTGAGCAAAATTTTGTAGCACAAGAATTTCTACCTGAAAACATTAGTGGCACTACCCTATTCGAGCCACAACAGAATCCTCAAGAGCAAAAAATTCGGGAACGTATGCGACAGTTTTGGAAGAACAAATACGGATACTAACTCATAAATTATACTGCGAAATCAATTTGGATAGTGCATCCCGATAAGATTTACTTACAGGAATTTTAGCTGTTCCAATTAGAATTTGATTTCCCTCGATAGCTTCTATTTTATCTAATGCAACGATAAAAGAGCGATGCACGCGGAGGAAAGCATCTTTGGGCAGCTTTTCTTCCATATTGCGTAGCGATTGCAGTACGACTACGGATTTATCAGTAGTATGAATACGGATGTACTCACTCATTGCCTCAATATAAAGCATATCTTGGTAGTGTACCTTCACATTCCGTCCATCCGCCTTTACAAAGAAGAAATCGGCTTTAGTCGGTATATGATTGGAGTTATTACGAGCTATTAGGCGGTTTATAGACTGCACAAAACGCTGAAAAGAAAAAGGTTTAATAAGATAATCCAAAGCCTCCAATTCAAAGCCTTCAACGGCATATTCTCGATAAGCTGTAGTAAAAATAACCGTTGGTTTATGCTCCAGCACCGATAGCATTTCCAAGCCTGTAAGTTTAGGCATATTGATGTCTAAAAACACGACATCTACCTCGTTTTGTTGTAGAAATTTCATGGCTTCGAGCGCGTTTTTGCATCGTGCCACTACTTCCAAGCGACCATCATCTTCTACATATTGTTCAATAATTTGTCGAGCAATAGGTTCGTCATCTACTATAATGCAGCGTAGTTTCATAGTCCAACGTTTAGTGTTGCTATGTAAAAATTGTCTAAAGATTCGTGTTTCAGTTTATACTGATTCGGATATATTAAATCAAGCCGTTTTTTAAGGTTTTCTATGCCTAAACCAGGTGTTTTTTCTACAGCTTCAAATTTATTTTTCACCATCAACTCTACATCTGAATTGGATGGATTTATATTAATGACCATCTTTATGTCCACCGCATCTTGTGTACTATTTGCGCCATGTTTAAACGCATTTTCGATAAGTGGCAGCAGTAAAAGCGGTGCGATTTGTAAACCTTCTGTCGAACCATTTACTTCAAAATGTACCTTCGCATCTCCTTCAAGACGAAGGCGTTCGAGTTCTATATAATTTCGTAAATATTCAATTTCTCTATCTAATGCCACTTTTTCCGAACGCGCATCATAAATGACGTATTCCATGATTTCGGAAAGTTTCAGAATCGCATTAGGTGCTTTATCGGATTTTAGTAACGCAAGTCCGTAGAGGTTATTTAAGGTATTGAAATAAAAATGCGGATTGATTTGTGATTTCAAAAAATCCAGCTCCGCCTTTACTTTTTCTTTTTCAGCACGGTCTGCACGATTTTTGAATTGTAGATACTGCTTTGCAAAGAAAAAGCTACTAAAAAGCGCGTCCTCCTGCGCTGTACCCATCACATATCTGAATAGTTTTTGGTTCGATTTGCAACACTCATACAATTCAGGTACGAACCAATTCACTAAATTAAAATCTAATGGAAAACTCAAAGCAATCAAACCCACAAACAATAAAAAATAGATGAGTATCCATCGCAATTTGAAAAAGCTCGGCACTAACACAAACACATTTATCAAGATAATGGGTGTATTGACCAAAATGATTATCAAGTAATGATACATTGCCGCCTTAAAGCCTATACTCGGCACATAACTTTGCACAATAAAATAGCCGCCGAGCGTCCAGATAAGTACAAAAAGCATCCAATCCAGACGGTCGGGTTTGACTGCTTTAAAAGGGATGCTGAACCTATTATTTTTCGCCATATATTGAGATAATTCCTTGTATGTCGCCTGCTTGTAAGCCATCGAAGCTATACTTATCACCACCAGTCTTCATGATATTAGGTGTTGATACGTGGCCCAAACCCAAAGCGTGCCCGACTTCGTGTAGTGCAAGGATAAAGAAGTTATGACAGCTTGTGATGTGCTTGTTATTGAATATCACATAACCTGATATATCGGAACATAATTCATCCTGAAAATTGACATTGCCAACATTGGGTTTGTCATCGTTCAATACGAAAAATTGAATATCAGAAAGGGCGTTATCCTCCTGCTCTATAAATGTAAGATTTGCAATTGCTTCATATTCTTGCAAGGCGTTTCGCACCTCTGTCCTAGCACAACTACCTTTCTCGTCAAAACTAAGCGTTTTTTGCTTGTGTCTGTTGTGAATGCTGATTTTTCTATTGTCAGTCTGAAAGCTATACGTAATTAGTCCACCTGCCGAAGCCGGTCCAATTGCTTCTAAGCCATTAGGTGCAAAGTCCGCGTCCTCGCCCCATTTGTAGCCAAATAAGCAGTATTCGCCATCTTGACTGCCCGCGCAAGGACTCAATAAATCATTGCAAGCTTCGTACTTATTATCGCAAGCAATCAATGCACTTAAAGCTAAGATATAAATTATGTATTTCATCTATTTATATTTAATCACTTATCACAGGAGTCCTATAGAAATCCTTGATATTATTAGTGTATTTACAATAATCGATTTTCGATTTTCTTTGGAAGACCGTAGGGTTTTCAGCCCCTATCGGTACTAACATTAAATGCGATTTACCATCACATTTTTTAGCCTTAGTACTATTATCGAAGCGTACGCTGATGTAGTATAGATATTTACTGACCCAATCAATTCTACTCAATGCTTTTTCTTTCGTGAATGTACTCCCTGCTCGCTTAAGTTGAATGTCTGACTTCCGCGTAGTAATCGCTTTTTGATACTCTACGGCATTGAGTGGAATGCCATCTAAAAAGGGAATGTAATTCATTTGACCATCCATAAACACCCACTTCTTTAAATCTGGCAAATAGGCTTCAGAAAGCACATGACCTGCACCATATTTCACTTTTTCCACATCAGCAGTTTTTAACGCTAGTATCCGAGCAGGAATCCCCATAGCATTAAGAGCAGCGGTTAATACCACTCCATATTCCACACAGCGAAAATTTGCACCTGCTTCCGCCTCCTCTAAAATACTCAAAGCATCCCTCTTCTTAGGTTGGTTGGTACCACTATGTTCCCAGCGTGCATTTGTCCAATCTAGTAGGCGTAAAGCCCGTTCTAAATCAGAGTCAGCATCCTTGACTAAGTCCTCTAAAGCATATTTTTCTTTTAACGTAATTAAGGCAGGTGCTTTAGAAGCATCGGGAAAAGTGAAGTCGCAAAGTGCATCATTTGAAGCTGCTTCATTAAATTGAATATCATGTAGCTTTTTGCTTGGCAAAATATTTAATAGGCTGCAAGCACTTAAATTACTCAAGAGAATCAATAGAGTGATTATGTTTTTCATTTGTTCCATTTTTATGTGTAAAATTTCCCTGTGTAAATTTCTAGCTGAATAGTTTGGGCTGAATTTATATTCAGCCCGAAATGTGTTATCGAAACTCTGTTTCGAGTGTCGCTTTTGCTATAAACTTGCGGGACGAAACAGAGTTTCGAGTTCACATTACGGCTTGAATAGAAATTCAAGCCAAGCATCAGCTAACTTTTTACAGAGGGTAAAATTTTGACCTTTTCTATCGTTGTACATGCGCTACACGCTGTTCAATATCCGCAAAAATGTACTCCATGCGTCGGTCACGACCAGCGAAGAAATCTGCTTTTTGTAGCGGTATGTATTTATCCAGTTCTAGATAGGGCGTATCGTGTTTACTCGCATCAGGGCGGGTGAGGTAATTAGTAGAAATACTTATTCTTCGTTTCGTTTCAGGCAATTGCATAGGCAAAATCACCGTCGGGCCAGTCGGCAAATTGGCGGGTGGCACACCAATGATTTCTGCCAACGCATTATCTTTCATCAATACAGGAAACATACTAGCTGCGCTACCGCTAGCTGCACTCGTAATTAAGTAGACCTTGCCTTTGAATTGCCATTCTGGTCGTTCCAAATAGTATATGGATGCTGAATCTTTTTGCAATTTATAAAAATCGCGCGCTGCATAATTTGCGTCCAAATCCTCTTGTGTGAAAACACCTTCGGGCATGCTTGTGCCGTGTTTTTCTTGATGTAAGCCATTCAAAAGCTGATAAGTGTCGGGAAAGATTTCTTTTGTACTGGGCGATATTTTCAAGCCTTCTCCATAGCCTTTTACTTCTTTTGCGTCTTCGAGATAAGAGAGGATATAATTACCAAGTTCCAAATCGCCACCGCCATTATAGCGCATATCTATCACTAGATTTTCTATATTTTTTTCGGCAATTTCTTCAAACATATCCGCAACAAACTGCTTAAAATCCACTGTCCCTTTTCGGATGTATGGTATGGCTTTTTTACCTTTTGTGCGGCGATTATACTGATTTCGTACAAAAGCGCGCACCATTCCACGATAGGGCTTACGAATGTATAGACTAATACCATCCAACATCGTTGGCTTATCCATGAAGGTATTGAACTGAAAATAGGCAAGGTTCTTGTCCTCAAGTATTTTGTAATCGTATCCCTTGCCACAATAGCGTGTAATCGGATTGAGTTTGTATACGTTTTTGTGCCATTTTACTTCTTTTGGAAGGCTACTTTTGACCGTATAAGTTTCATCTGTGCTAGTGGTAAGTTGTAGCGTATTGCCTTGATTTAAGATGTTATAATAGCGATAAAAGTCAAAGCTTTGGAAGCGGTAAGCAGCAAGTAGCGAATCTTGAAAGGGCGTTTCGCCCGATGAAATCGCTAAACCATAATCTATGAGCTGTGCAGCAGAAATACCGTTTATGCTTTTGATACTTTGACCAATCATAAGGGAATCAAGGCGTGTATCTACATTATATATCACCAATTCGCCATCAAAAATGCGGACGGCTATCGGGAAGAATTGCTCGTTATGCTCAATCGTTAAACCCGTATGGTTATTATGCAACTTTGCTAAAAATTCCTGCACTGCATAATCAAATTCATATTCTTCTTTGACACTTGCTAAGCGAGTGAAGACATGTTGGCTCTCTACCTCAAAATCCCCTTCAAAGTAGCGTTCGTAATATGGGAAGTTTTCTTTTACTAAATCACGGACATAGAGAAAGTCTTTTTGGTAAGCATTAGCATTTCTAAATGATTCCGATTTTTGAATGACTAATTTAGGCTTGTGGGTTGATTTTAGGATGACCTTTTCTACAGAACAACTACCAAAAACTAAACCGAGTAACAAAAACCATACTACTTTTTGCATGACTGCTTTCTTTTGATTCTGAATTTTTATTTCGATTCAAAGGTGCAGTCAAAAGATAATCTATAAAAGAATATTCAGCGAATGGCGGGTTTTCTTCAGCGAATGGAAAGCGAAAAATAAAAATTGTCACAAATTTGACATTAATGTAGATAGTATTTCATCGCTTAATTCCAAAGCAACTCATCAGCCCCTAATAATCAATTACTTAAGCTAAGTAAAAATAGAGAAAAAAATGTTGTGATACTTCTGTGATAAATTTGTGAACCTCTTGCAATGTCTCTAGTTTAGCTTTGTAGAAAAAGAATCAAAACGCGAAATTTACTAAACTTAAGTAGTCGAGTGTAAATACTTTCCGCTACTATTGGCTGCTTTTTCTGAATGGCAGCGTTAAAAATGATGACCAGCCAATGAGGATGCTCATAATTTTTGCCTTGCCCTTCAAAAAAATCAACTCAATAGCAACAAGAAATTATTTACACTCGACTACTTACATCCTTCGACATAGCATAATTGACGCTCCTTCTTACTTGCTAAATTCTAAGAAGTTGTTTTAAAACAGCTTCAAGTACACACACAAACATCACTAGGTTTTGAGTAGGTTTCATAAATCCTACAAAGCGTAAATATCAAACAAATTTTCACATGAATCTACTTAAGTATTTGGACATAAGTAGGTTAATAAAGGTATGAATATTATGAAAACTCGAATAATACCTCCATTCGGAATATGCTGTTTA
>JAHDCQ010000093.1:0-11237 GCA_020629845.1 Saprospiraceae bacterium
CCATATATCGAAGGTAATCCTTTTTTTACGGACACCGTTTAGTAAACACTCTCTTGCGCCACAACTTCGGGTTTCTATTTTATCTTTGCCTCCAAAATACGATTATATTGAATACGAAAATTCAAGTACTACTCATAGCTCTTTGCTGCCTATTCAGCTTTAAAATTACCGCCCAAACCATCACCCTAAATGGACGCATCACCGACCAAGACACCCGCGAAGGCGTACCTTTTTGTAATGTCTATATCGCCAATACCACCACAGGTACCGCCACCGATTTGGAAGGTTATTATACACTCCCTTTTGATGCTGCTTTAGGCGATTCGCTTATCGTTTCGGCAGTAGGATATGATGTAGCGCGTAAAAAAATAGCTACAGCAAGTGAGCAGACGATTAATTTCGCCCTTACTTCTGCCAGCCTTGATTTGCAAGAAGTAGTCGTAGTAGCAGGCGAAAATCCAGCGAATCGTATTGTGCGTGGCATCATCAAAAACAAAAAGCAAAACCGCGTGGAAGCCCTCGATGCTTACCAATGCGAACAATACCAAAAGATAGAACTGGACATCGAAAATATACCCGATGAACTGCGCCAAAGCCAATTGCTAAAGCCCTTCGATTTTGTCTTTGAAAATATAGATACCGTCTCCGATGAAAAGCCTTTTTTGCCCCTCTATCTCAATGAAGTGATTTCGGACAGCTACTATATGCAAGGGCGCGGCAAGCCCAAGAATGTCGTCAAAGCACAACGCACTTCGGCAGTAGAAAACAATCAATCCATTATTGAATTTATCAAGAAAATTTTTGATAATTTCAGCGTCTATGACAATTGGGTGTATGTATTGGAACGCCCCTTAGCGAGTCCGTTTAGCAATACAGGCTTGTTCTATTATGAATACTACATCATTGACAGCACCAATATTGAAGGACAATGGAGTTATAAGCTCAAATTCAAACCCAAGCGCAAGCAAGAGCCCACTTTTTACGGCGATTTTTGGGTAGCCGACAGCACTTTTGCCATTCAGCATGTGAATATGCGGATGAGTCCTGATGTGAATATCAATCTCGTGAATCGCGTAATTGTCTATCAGGACTTTACCTACGAACACGCGCGTTGGATGCCGAAAAAGGAGAAACTCGTCATTGATTTCATCCCACAGGAAGGCGCGCTCGGTATGATTGCCCGCAAGACTTCTGCCTATAAAGATTTCCAACTCGATAGTGAGCGCATCCGTGATACTTTCCCGAAACTCAAGACGCGCTATCAACTCGCCAATATCGAAGAAGAAAACCCTGACTATTGGGACAGCGCGCGCCATGAACCCCTTACCGAAACCGAAGCTAAAGTCTACGCGATGGTGGATAGTGTGCAAAGCATCCCGATGTATAAAACCTACGCGGCGGTGATGGAAGGTTACTTTACAGGCTACTTAGAGTTTGGCAATATCGAAGTCGGGCCGTGGTATTCGATTTATAGCGGCAATTTGGTGGAAGGCAATCGCTTTCGCTTGGGCATTGGTACGAGTGATAATTGGAGCAAACGCCTGCGCTTTGGCGGCTATGCGGCTTTTGGCACGAAAGATAAACGCTGGAAATACGGTGCAGACTTCCAGTACAACATCAAGCGAGAACCACGCACGATTATTGGCGGCGAATACAAGCATGACATCAGCCTGAATAGCGAAAGCAGCGAGGACTTCGTAGAGGGCAATCTCGTATCAGGTGCGTTTCGGGGCGGTTTGATACAGAAACTGATTTTTGTGGATGAGGGCAAATTGTTTTTTGAAAAACATTGGGGCGAAGGCTGGTCGCAGCGCGTCACAGCTTTGCATCGGCGTATGGATCCGCTAGGTCGCTACCTTTCCGAAGGGCGCGGCTTCAATTATGCCTATCTGCCCGATGCTAATAATCCTAGCCGAATTGATACGACCATCAACACCACCGAACTGCTGCTAAAAACCCGCTATGCCTATGGCGAACGCTACGTAGAAGGCGATTTTTCACGAATCTCGGTGAGTTCCAAATACCCAATTATTGAGTTGCAATATACGCTAGGTGCGCCCGTACTGGGTGGCGATTATAGCTATCACAAACTCGCGCTTAGTTATCGACATTATGTCTATCTCAATCCTTTTGGCTGGTTGTCCTATCGCTTGCGGGCAGGGAAGACCTTTGGTACAGTTCCCTTTCTGCTGCTCGAAGTACACCCAGGCAATGAAGGCATCTTTTTCAATGAAAACGCTTTCAATAGCATGAATCGCTATGAATTTGCCAGCGATGCTTATGCCAGCATCATGTTGGAGCATCACTTTGATGGTTTGTTTTTGAATAAAATACCGCTGCTTCGCAAATTAGATTGGCGCGAATTGGTGAGTTTCAAAGCCGTAATTGGAAACCTCTCCGAAGCGAATCGCGCGGCGAATGAACTCAATCTTTTCACTTTCTCCGAAGAAAATACGTATACGGGTTTTCGTTCGCCTACTACTGAACCTTATTTAGAGGCGAGTGTGGGACTGGAAAATATTTTTAAGGTTATTCGTATTGAGGCACTTTGGCGATTGAATTATTTGGATAATCCGCAGGCGGATAGATTTGGGGTGAGAGCGGGTTTGGATTTTTATTTTTAGAGAAGCTATCAGTAGTGCCCAACTGTCAAAATGACTGCTAAACGAAGCTGGCAAAGTAGTTGTACTAGTATGCTCGACTGTCAGTTCCCTGTGCGGACTACAGCCCCTATATTATGAATTGGAGTATTTGCAAACTATTTAAACGGTCAAAGCGAATGACAGAAGATAAGCATCCAGTAGAAGAACTAGAGCAAAACACGGAGGCAACAAACGAAGAAACAACAACGATAGATATAGAAACTCCTGCTACCGAGTCTACTCCTGAAGAGCAATGGTTGCAAGAACGCGAAAAATTGCAGCAGCAAGTGGACGATTCGAAAGACAAATATTTGCGAAAAGTAGCAGAATTTGAAAATTTCCGTAAGCGTACTATGCGCGAGCGCATCGAATTGACAAAAACGGCTGCGCGTGACACAATGACAGCCCTATTGCCCGTCTTGGACGATTTTGACAGAGCCAAAAAACAAGCAGGTGAAGAAGGCTTGGGTGAAGGTATTGAGTTGGTGCATAATAAATTGCTATCCGTACTGCAACAGAAAGGTTTAACAGCAATGGAGTCGAATGGTGAAGTCTTCGATCCAGAATTGCATGAAGCAATCACCGAAATTCCAGCCGCTTCGGAGGAGATGAAGGGCAAGGTGGTAGATACGGTAGAGAGAGGCTACTATCTCGGCGAGAAAATTATTCGCTACGCAAAAGTAGTAGTGGGGAAATGATTTATATTTAGTGATGAGGGGAGTGATGAGTGATGAGTGATGAATGATGAGTATAATTAATATAAACTCATCACTTATCACTCATAGTTCATACCTCATAATTCATTGCTCAAAAGACAAACATGGCAAAAAGAGATTATTACGAGGTATTAGGCGTAGCGAAGAATGCAGAAGCAACAGCGATAAAGAAAGCCTATCGGAAATTAGCGGTGAAATATCACCCTGATAAAAATCCTGATAATAAGGCAGCCGAGGATAAGTTTAAAGAAGCTGCTGAAGCCTACGAAATACTGAGTGATCCACAAAAACGTGCCCGCTACGACCGCATGGGACATCGTGCTTTTGATGGCACGGGTGGCTTCCGAGGTGGCGGTGGTGGTGGCATGACCATGGAAGATATTTTCGCGCAGTTCGGTGATATTTTTGGCGATGGCGGTGGTAGCTTCGAAAGTATGTTTGGAGGCGGAGGGCGTGCAGGTGGACGTACGCGTAGTAGAGGCCAACGTGGTAGTAATATCCGCATCAAAGTAGCTTTGACCCTAGAGGAAATAGCGAATGGCGTTACAAAGAAAATAAAAGCCAAAAAGCAAATCACTTGCACCAACTGCAACGGTAGTGGCGCGAAGGATAAAAACTCCGTGCAGACTTGCCAAACTTGTCGTGGCTCAGGTTATGTGCGCCAAGTACGCAGTACTTTCCTCGGGCAGATGCAAACGACGACAACTTGCCCAACTTGTAACGGTTCTGGCCAGAGCGTGACAGCGAGCTGTACGAAGTGTAAAGGTGCAGGACATGTGCATGGCGACGAGACGATAGAAATTGAAATTCCAGCAGGCGTAGAAGAAGGGATGCAGCTAAGTATGCGTGGTAAGGGTAACGCAGGCAAACGCGGCGGCCCTGCGGGTGATTTGCTCATCAATATCGAAGAGAAACCACACGAGCATCTGGAGCGTGATGGCATGAACTTGATTTATGACCTCTACATCAATTTCGCGGATGCGGCTTTAGGAACATCCATAGAAGTACCTACGATTGATGGACGCGTAAAGATAAAAGTACCACCTGGAACACAATCGGGAAAAATCTTTCGCTTGAAGGGCAAGGGATTACCCTCGGTGCAAAGCTATGGGCGTGGCGACGAACTCATTTATGTGAATGTGTGGACACCGAAAAAGCTTACTGATGAGGAACGCCGTTTGATAGAGAAGCTACGCAATATGCCGAACTTCACGCCTGACCCAGGCAAATCGGAACGTAGTTTCTTTGATAGAATGAAGGATATGTTTCGTTAGAAATCAAAAAGTCGAATGCTGTTAAGTGTTCGACTTTTTTTGTATTTCGACCTCTAAGCGGGGCTGCTCATCCATGATATATTGTGTATGTATAGCTCCTGAACTAGCAGACAATTCGCCTAAATAGAGTGGGATAGTGAGACTACTATTATTTAGCTCAAGTGTTTCGTCTTGATAAACCTGTAATCGAGTGACTAAGAATAGCGACACAGGTGCCTGAACCGTCGCTTGAGTTTGTACTTTATCAAAAGCATAAGGCGAGCAGCTTTGTAGCTGTTGTGCCAAGCCCGTTTTGCTGACTTCAAACACCTTAGCCATCAATTGATAGTCCTGTATCCTAAGCTTTTCTGCTGGAATACCATGCTTTCGGGCGGCTAAATGCAATTCTATAGCTTCAGGTATAAAGATAGTCTTCTCTGCAGATTGGTGCATGAGGTTTAAAAATATAGCCACTTGTTGCTCCTTCGCTAAGCCCGCTTGTAGGGTTTCGCTTATGATAATATCATAATGCGTCGCCTCTGGAATTTGGTATGTACTTGCATCTTCTTGCAAAAAGCGTATCGAATAGTCCTCCATATCCAGCTTAGTAAGTAGCTCTTGCACACTATTCATACTTATCGGATTAATTTCCATAAAAGTATACTGTATCTGCTCTTTAGGAAAGCGCAGCATATTGGGAAGTAATAAAGTAGCGAATGGACCAGTGCCGGCATAAAGGATATGGATAGGCGACTTTTTTTGCTGCACCACATCTTGCATGGCTTTGTAAATGCCATGAATAAACCGCTTGGTTCGCATCATATCATCCACACACATAGCTGCCCAAAGTGTGCCGAGTGCTTTGCCATTACTTTTATGAATATCCGCTCTCGCCTCCGCTTGCGATTCATCCAATTCGGAAAGCTGTAAGAGCAGTTGCTTATAGTTCTGTATCGCTTCGCTAAGTGCTTTATAGTCTATTGTTTCGGTATAAAATGGAGCAGTAATATTAAGTAGTTTCTGTTGATTTGACACAAGTAAAATTATTTCATTACAAGGGTTTTCTTATAAAATTGAAGTAAAGCCTAAAGTAGTACTTTTTTAGCCATTTCTGTTTATTTGATTATTTGTTGATTTGATTATGTATACATTTTATAAACAAATCACCACATAAACAAATAAACAATTTGTTGATAATGTACTGTTTTTTGACTTCCTGATTTTTTATAAGAAAACCCTTTTTCATTACTAAATCATGTTACCGTAGCCAGCGCAGCATTTTTGGGAAGGCATTCGGAGCATCTTTTTTAGTAGTACACATACCTGTCCATTCAAGGAGGTGTATGCCTATATAATTTCGTGCTTCTTCAAATTGCTGTATAAGCCATGCGCTATCTCTTTTGTAGCCATGTTCATGAAAGACAAAATTAGTAGGTAGACCCAAGTGTTTTGCCGCGGCATAAGACCAAAGTACAGCAAGCATTTCGTCGCCATCTGCTTGAGGGTTATTCGTAGTGGTATCACCGTGTAGCAACATACGTTTTTCGGGAGCAGTAATGGCAATATGTCCTGCTTCATGCAAAATATCACCAGGGTATTGGAGCTGCTGCATATCTATATGCAATTTCCCATGTACTATTTTCAGTCCAGGTAGAAAAGTAGTATCATCAATTTTACTAAAAATAGTTTCAATACCTATCTGCTGCAAAAAATCTAGGCTTTGCTGCATATATTCTGCTTGTCGTACTTGTTCCAAAAGCCATTCATTGACCACACAATCTACGACCAAATGAATGCGGTCTTCTGTACTTTTATTGTCCACGCTATGTGGCAGACGAAAATCTCCAAACCACATCTCACCTACTTGCATAGGGATACGCTGGTGGTTGATAAAGAAATCAATAGCAGGGTTCGTTTGGACAGGGATATGGATACGAAGTTCTGCGCGTTCATCTTCGCCCATATCATCGGTATGTTCTAGTATGCTTGCCCCTGCTGCTAAACGCATCAGCCGAACCGAACTAAGGCGACACTGAAAATAGCTCAATACTTCTTGGTAATAAGGGCAACGTTCTAGTATAGGGGTAGCGGCATACATATCTTGTTCGCTACTATTGGGTACAGAATGAATGCAACTCGGATGCCCATGTACCGCACGCAATGGCACGATACCCCAATCGCCCTGATAGTGACTAGTGCGATAGTGTTGTATCCAGTCATTTGCTTGGACATATTGTAAGTCTCCTTGAAGTCGAGTAGTATCAAACTTCAAAGCAAGTTGTATGGCACTCGGTAACTGCATCTAGTTTATGCTTTTCTACATTTAATTCCCAGCTTATCTTCTACCTGCAAAATATCCTTATCTGTCAGTTTTTCATTAGGTAATACAAAGAACTTAATGCGCTTGGCTGCATGTTGCTTGGTCATACCTTTCAAGGAGGTCAATTGATTATTGTTACAATAGAAGGTCTCTAAATTGCTAAGCGTTCGCACAGGTGCTATATCGGTTAGTTCATTATCTTGGACGTATAAATCTTTCAAATTCGTCATGCCTTCTATGCCTTTGAGCGAGCTGATTTTATTGCTGTATAAAAAGAGATGTTCTATTTTCGTATGTCGCGTAAGTGGCTCTAAGGAAGTAATTTCGCAGTCTGATATGGATAAGTAAAAAAGATGATAGAGTGGAATTAAGCCTGAAAGATTGGTGAGCTTCGTCGTCATATTGGGGCGCGATGCCGTTGGGCCTGCAAAGCGCAAAGTATCCGCCCGAACGAGTAAAATCATCAACTCATCATCTTTAGGGGGTTCTATGCTTGGACCTTTGCCAAATACAGCTTCATTGTACGCAAATTTCCATTGCATTTCTAAGTCCATCCACCATTGGCGGGCGCGTTGGAGTTCTTCGGGAGTTGTTTTCACGATAAATTGCATGGTTCCAGATTAGATTTAATCAAAAAAAGCCGAAGACTATAATCAGCTTCGGCTTTTTTTATAAAGTAATAATTGGTAATTATATCACTTTTTTATTACTTAGTAAACAAGAACTAATTTACGATAAATCTGTTCGTTGCCGTTTTCAAGTCTTACAAAGAATGTTCCATTTCCTAGATTAGAAAAATTGAAATCCAAGGTGTTTTCACCACCATTCAGTATTCGTTGTTCTCCATAAACGGCTTTACCCATCAAATCATATACAGCTATGCTCCACGAAGCAGATGTTTTAGTGATAACATTAAGATTTACATTACCACTAGAAGGATTGGGAGATAAATCTTTCACAATAGTACTTGATGTTTTTAGTTCAACTACTAGCGTTTCACTATATTCAAAACTACCGTCAAAATCTATCTGCTTTAGGCGATAATAGTTGGTACTTTTGAAAGCATCTTTATGTAGAAATGAATAAGCATGTGGTTCTATCGTAGTACCTTGACCAGCAACTTTACCTATGGTAGCAAAAGTTTTGCCATCCGAGCTATGCTCTATTTCAAATCTGTCATTGTCTAGCTCTGTGAGTGTTAACCAGTCCAATTGAATTCCTTCTTGTAATGCTTTTGCTTCAAAGTTCGCAAGTTCTACAGGAACAACTACAACGCCTGCGGTAGGAATACATATATTATCAATGCTTAGTGTTTCCGAACCTGCATTCATATCAACACAAACTCGTATAACTGCTGTCATGGTACCCGTCACCGTCCCTTCTAAGGTAGGCTCTGAGCCATCATAATCGTCAATGGTCATGAAGCCACCTCCATCAACACTTACATCAAGCCGCCCAATATCTGAAGCATCGAAACCAACACTCGTTATATCAAGCGTAACCATAAAGCTGCCCCCTGCTGCTGAAATATCAAGTGGTGGTGATTCCCAACAAATTAGATTGTCGTTATCAGACCAATTAAGTTGCCCTCCTGTTACATAACCTCCATTATCTCCTGTATCAAATAAGCCTGAGAAATTGCCTGTCAATGTCCAGTCAACTCCACTTAAATCCATAGATGCACAAGAGCTTAAAGCTGTGCTTCCACAAGCCCCTTGAGCGCCTTGCCCATCTTGTCCAGAGAAATCTTCTTTATACTGCCCAAAGACAACGACATAAAAGCAGAGTAGGGAAAAGAGTAAAACGTTTTTTTTCATGATAAGCTATTGCTAGTGAGAAATTTAGAGTGCTAAGGTAGCACTCTAAATTTAATATTCATAATTAATTCCTAGAAGGAAATATACCTACAAGTGCAATACAGTGATAGATTCCTAAGAAAGGTGGTCTGTTTTCATGCGATTGGCTTCCTCCAGCCTGCCCTACTAGAATAGAAGATGCCCCCATATTTACGGTGGCTGCTCCTGTGCTATATACCATAGCTTGACCACTACTACCCCCGACGGAGACTTGTGCGAGAGCAGGCACTGCATTATTAGGTTCATCAGTATTAGCATCATCATCCGTTCCTTTTAGTTGGGCAATGTGATTATGCTGTGGCATTTCTGTTTGCGTCAAGGTTACAAACTCAGTACCGCCTCTTTGCCCCCACCGATAGTCTTGAAGTCCTGGTCCTTGTCCAGGGTGTGTAGCAGAACGCCCTCTCAACTCAGGCAGTCCAAAAGAAGTACGGCCATCGCCACCAAAAGTAGTACCCAATAAAGAGAATAGGGCTGAATTTTGAGCAATGGCTAATAAGTTGCCATTACAGAATGCCCAACCGCGTGGTGCAAAGTTGAAACCTACCATTCTAATTTCTCCAATAAATGGTTGCATAATTTAAGTTTTTTTCATTAAGTAATATTGTTCTAAAAGGCTTAAAGCGGTAAAAATAATATTCTAAGCAGGAGTCAATTCATCCCCTTCTCCACCTACAAAATCAATGCCCGTAGATATTTGCTTTGTTGTATCATCATAGAAGCATTCATCTTCGTGCCGAAGCAAATTCAGTAAGAAATCCGCTTCCGTTGTACTATTGGTGAAAATATCGGCAGTTGTGCCATCTTCCATTTGCAGATGGACAGAGCCGCTATTATCTTCTGGGCGATAAAACAAGGAATAGGTCTTGATTTTTTTCATATTTAAATTATTCAAAAGCTGTTAATATTGCTAATTCCTCTTTGCTCAGTTCATCGGGTTTCAGATAGTTGTCGCCATCACTCAACTCCAAATTGGGATCATTGTCGTAAGTATTAATTTTTACATCCAACACACTACTATCTATCCCTTTCGCCCCTGTAAAGGTTTCGAGCTGCGCTATGTGGGACATCGGTTCTGCTAAAAATGCTTCATAGTTCAGCTGCAGTACGTTCTCTCCCTGTAGCAACTGCCGTGCTTGTTGAGCAAATTGCTGCCCGATTGTTGCAAAATGTTGTATTTCTGCCAAACCCTGTACCATACCCATACGTTTCGCCGAGCGTACACAATCTGCTATATTCCGATGCAAATAAATGGTCTTAGCATTAGGAAAGAGCTGCTGCACTAATGCCAGCACTCCCGGTTGCCATTCTGGTAACTTCATACCCCAAACTGGACGATTCTGCGCTTTTGCAAAATCTGCATAATGCTCCATTAGTTGCATTATGCTTGTTTTGTAAGCTGCTATATAGCCACTTATTTCAGGCATTAGGTCGGGTATCCAATCATTCACATTGCCCTTTAACACTTCTTGGAGTTGCGCGTCGCGCCAAGCGGCATTCTGTTCAAAAAGCATTCGCTTATTCGCATATAGACTCGTCAGCGTAACTAAGTCATTTGCACAGCTTTCACCATAAATCAGTGCATTTGGCGCAGAACTTAAAAGCCGCTGCAACAAAGTAGTGCCTGACCGACGAAGCGGCGACGCAATACAAATAGGTGCTAAAGTGTCATTCATTTACTTAATGCTGTATCGTCAATTTAATATCTCCTTTTTGTTTGCTAATGCTGATGCGCTGCCCTGCCTTATTCAAAAACACCAACTGATGATTCTTAGAAGCCTTCAATAGTTGCTTTGGATAAAGCAGTGTTTGCTGTATTTGAGCGGGAGATAATTTACCTGCCGCCCCTTGCCAGCATATAAGTTTCGTGGCTGCTGCTAGTAAAGTGTTTTCGGCTGCTGTTAAAGTAGACTGTTGATGCGCAAAAGCTGTTAAGGGTGTAGCAACTCCTACAAGTGCGATACCGAAAGTGCTTGTAAAGTTTCTTCTTTTCATAAGGCTTCTTTGTTTAAATAAAAAACAATAGACGAGGCCTAACTTGCCTCTAACAGTTAATTGTATTTATCATATAGATGTGTACGCACGAAAGGGATACTGGCTGAAAGTTGCAGTATGCTAATTATTATTTATACGGTTGGATATTTATTAAAGTCTCTCTTGTTTGGATTAAAATACTGAATATTTGGCTAATGTACGTATAATTTTAGAAGTTCTATTGAAAATTTTTCAAAAAAGCAGAAGGAAGATAGGAGTTTTTTTTAGAATGCTTTATCTAAAGTATTTTGTTATAAAATAATAATAGCGATGCTCTGTCACAGAACATCGCTATTATTATTTTTTTGCGAACGCTTCTTTAGAATGGGGCCAAAACTACTCCCCAATTCTTGTGCCGTTTTAATGTGATAATGCTATAATGTGATGGTATCTTCCCTATTATCACATTGCAGCAT
>JAHDCQ010000093.1:11337-17155 GCA_020629845.1 Saprospiraceae bacterium
TAATGTGATAATGCTATAATGTGATGGTATCTTCCCTATTATCACATTGCAGCATTATCACATTATCACATTATAGCATTAAATACTCCTTATCGCTTATCAATAGCAACAAATAGAACTACGGCATTTTTATCGCGTACATCCGTCTGGAATTGCACCATATTGCCGCCTCTAAATTGCACATTATCTACCAATTGGTTGCGTAGTGCAGGCGTGAGTTTGCCTGGGTAAGAATTACTAGTACTGCTATTGAATTGCTTATTCAATTTATTAAAATCTAGCTCTTTCTTACTCACTACTACTGCAATCCAGTCCGTAGTACCTTTGTCGTCTAATGTCATAGAATAATCGCGTGGGAAGATACGCGTACCCGTGATGCCGCAATAAGCAGAGTGCTTTTCTGTGTAGGGGAATAGCACATAGCTAGAGCCATCCGTTTCTTGCCCGAATACATAGGTGTAGCACTCGATAGAGTTGGTGACTTGCACCTTAAACTTATCACCTACACGCAATGGTGTTTTCGTGCGGAATACATTGTTGCCTGCTTGCTCTAGCGGGATATTGCGACGGGTATTAATATCTATCAAGCCTAGCTCTACACCCAACTTTGTATTGTTCGGGTCGTTCGCCTGTCCCATTGGGTAGAGTCCGTAAGCTTCCTTCACGAAATACTCAAAATCAGGATAGGATACATAGGCAATACCATTCTCGCCCCAGCGTTCGCCCCAAGAGTTCATAATCTCGAACGCGCCTTTGCCATTGAGTGCTGTATCATCGTAGCCAATTACACACATGGCGTGTCCACCGAGGCGGCTCGTACCGCGTAGGTCACTCTGCGAAGGTCGCCACAATTGCTTGCCCATCATGCCTTGTGTGAAACTTTGCCCTACCATCATTCCAATCACCACAGGCGCGCCTGCTGCTAGGTTTTGGCGAATGGCATTGATGTCCACTTTATAGTTGCTTGCACCTAGCGATAAACGTTCGTAGCCTCTAATGCGAAACTCCGCTGCCGATGTTTTTTCGCTATTGGTTGGTTGCAAACGACAAGAGCCTTCATTGTAATCAAACTCAGAAAAAGGTAATGCACCTTGCTTTTGCAGCGTCTCCATAGCGTAGTGTAAGTACGTACCCTGGCAGCCTTCAAAAGCAATTTGATTGTAGACGTAAGATGGGCTGAATGTATGACTATTTGGGTCTTTACCCGTTTGCCGCGAATGCAAAATGGTGCGTGCGCCATAAGCTGCTGCCCAACCTACACAAGAGCCTTGTCGCCCTTGATTGAGGCATTTTGGTGTATGTTGACGCAAGGACACGCGCGAAGGCATGCTATTCTGCCCGTCTGCTAGGGAAGCAAAAACGAGTCGCTTGTCATATTCTTCCTGATTTTCTTCGAAACCACCTGAAAATATATTGAAAATATCATCTAGATTGCCATTGCCACCATTATCTGGCGAAACGGGAACATTCGTATTATCCGTAGGTATAATATTACTCAAGAAATCGCCCCCGCCCATGAAATACATGACCGCTCCAATAGCTAGAACGGGTAAAAGTAATTTAGGACGTTTGATGAGGAACATCAGCAGAAATGGAAGCAATTGTCCCAATCCGCCGCCCCCTCCACCAGGTTGGGGATCCCTGGGGTCGCGTTCGGGCCGTTGTTCGGGACGATTTTCGTCTTTTTCCATTCTTACAGGCATAGTCGGTAATTTTTTTTGTTTAGAAAATGAATTGGTCTTTGGTGTGTCGCTGCACGATTTTTAGTCTTTGGTCTTTAGATGTAGCGTTTTTATCTAAAGACTAAAAATTAAGTTGTCAAAGTCCTCGCCTAAAATACAAAGAGTCGTTTAATTTTCTAAAAATCTAAACAAAGTGCTTATTTTTGTTTTTGATTCCTTGCTTTTGTAAGCGATTTAGTGCAATAACTCTTGTTCAACATTCTGACATTTAGAAGGGTTGATAGTCACCAAAATTAATTTTTTCTTTGATAAAATTCTAGTCATAGATTAGACATTTATCAAAGTTGTAATACCAAGTTCTAACTATGAAAGATTTTACCACCTATCAATTAAAGGAAAGTATGTTCAGCATGACGGATAACTATACCGTCTACGACGAACAAGGAGATAAGGCATATAGTATAAAGGGCAGCTTCTTTTCGTGGGGCGATAATTTGAGTCTCGAAGATGCAAGCGGGAATAAGTTACTGACGATTGACCAAAAGAAAATCGCGCTGCGCCCTACCTATATCTTATATAGAGGCGATGAGAAACTAGCAAAGGTGAAAAAGAAAATCGGGCTGCTGAAACAAAAGCTCGAAATAGACCTGCCCCAAGGTAAAGACTACACCGTGAAGGGCAATTTTCTAGCGAAGGAGTTTGAATTTTATAGAGGCAGACAAAAGGTAGCTGAAGTATCCAAGTCGTGGTTTAGCATGACGGATAACTATGGCGTGCGTGTCGCTACGGACGAAGATCATGAACTCATTATGGCTACTGTGATTATTATTGACTTGATAATGCAGGCGGAAGAGAAAGAGGAATAGCATAATTGAGCATGGAAAATTGAAAATGGAGAGTTATCGGTTTGTCATAGCTCGAAGGTTTTAAGCGGGCTTTCTACTTTGCTCTACAAGAATAACTAAGCTAATGCCTAGCGTATAAGCCACCAAATCGCGCCAATCGAAGGTACTACCGAGTGTCATGCGACGAAGGGCAGTATTTTTCCAACCGATATAGTCGGCAAATCGGAAATACTGTAGAGCTTCCACGCTAAACGCAAAGGCTAGTACGCCTAATGCCAACGGGATTGGTGCGATATTGAGAAAAGTGCGTAAGCTACAATAGATGAGTATCACTACCAAAAAGTCCCCCAACACCGGGCGGATGAAGCTGTCATTCCAGTAATTGGCAATGATTACCTCAAGTAAGAAAATACCAATGGCTAAGAAGAAATAGGTCTTTTGAAAACGAAGCATCTTATTCTCTATTATAGATAGGCAATACTAAAAGGGCGATGAGACCAAGTAGTACATTTGCCCCAATCTGAATGGCAAAAAAGAGCATATTAGAAAAGGAAAAACCATCGCTAGAATCTAGGCCGTAAATCACAAGCGCGGACGTTACCAGCGTTTGATACGCCCCCATGCCGCCAGGGGTAGGCACTACAATACCCAATGCACCAAAAAGGAAAACCATCAAGCCTACTATGGGAGACAGTACTGCCGTAGGCGCAAAGGCAAAAAAAGCCAAATAGGTCATTAGGTAATACATGAACCAAATATTGAAGGTATGCGCGATATAAGCAATAGGACGCTCTAATTTGCCGATGGAAACCACTCCATCCCACAAGCCTTTCAGAAAAAAAAGTATTTTTTGGACAAAAGCATTTTTCAATAAGACTGCGCGATAGACATAGACCAATACGGCTACAATAAGTCCTAGAATAGCAGCAATCCACAGCAATCCATTGCCTAAAAAGCGGTTGATTAAGTCGTCTATATCCGCATTGTCGCGGAGGTAGCCCCAAAGTACATCGAACTGTAAAAGGAAGCCTAAGCCCATCATCAAGGCAAGCATTAATACATCTACGGCACGCTCCACTACGATAGTGCCAATGGCTTTCTCGAAAGGGACATCTTCATAGCGGGCTAGGGTGGCAGGGCGCAATACTTCCCCCATACGTGGCAAACCTAAGTTCGCAAAATACCCTAGCATCAAAGTCATGAAAGCATTCCAAAAATTCGGCTGATAGCCCAATGGTTTCAGAAGCATTTTCCAGCGAATACTCCGACTCACACAGCTAATGACATAGCAAAATACTGCCGCCAATATCCAAAAGTAATTAGCGGTGCGAAAGTCATTCCAAATTTTAGCGAGTAAATTACAGTCTTCAGCAGCAATGCCTGTTTCTTGGCAGTAGTTTTGGTAGGAGGCATTTTGGCTTTGGTAGAGTAAATAGAGCAACAAGCAACCTAAACCCACAAAGAGCAGGAATTTTAAGCTGTTCCACAAGAGGTGTTTTGATTGCATAGTTGGCAATGTAGAATGTAAAATTACCAATGTATAATGTAAAAATCGAAATTAAAAATTCCACTTCTACATTCTACATTTTAAATTCATAATTCTGACTTGTATCTAGTTCATAACGCTACTTAAGCGATTATTTTCGTCAGGAAAGACTACCGTTGGGCGGAATTTGCGCGCTTCATCCGCTTCCATCCAAGTGTAGGACATGATAATGATCAAATCACCTACCTGCACTTTGCGCGCAGCGGCACCATTCAAGCAAATGACACCCGAACCCCGCTGCCCTAGAATGATGTAGGTCTCGAAGCGTTCGCCATTGTTATTATTTACAATCTGTACGCGTTCGCCTTCCATCATATTGGCAGCATCTACTAGGTCGGCATCAATCGTTATACTGCCTTCATAGTTCAGATCTGCTTGAGTTACTTTTACACGGTGAATTTTTGATTTAAACCGATGAATTAACATACGTTGCTGGTATTAGGCATTAGGTACAAGGTATCAAGTATTAGTGTACTATGTTAATACCTGATACGAAATACTGCAGTGAATTGATTTGTTATATAATTGGCTATTAGCCGCATGTATCTAGACTTTGGACAAAAGTCTAGTAACAGGTCTGAGAAGAGTGAAATATCTCACATTTCTCATTTTAAAATAAGATTATCAATAAGGCGAATATCGCCTAAATAAGCAGCCGTTGCTGCTACTACGGAGTCCGTTGCATCAAACGTTTCGATGGGTAGTAAAGTTTTACCATCCACTATCGAAAAATAATCCACCACGAAACCCTTTTGTGTCAGTTGTTCCTTGCCCCACTGTTCCAAATCTTGAATAGAATCTTGCCCCATTTGCTGCGCTACTTTAGTAAGTGTGGCATGAATGCTAGGGGCGATGGCGCGCTGGGCTGCTGTGAGTCGCATATTGCGTGAGCTCATCGCTAATCCATCCTTTTCTCGGACAGTTTCGCAAGTCACTAACTGTATTTTTGACGAAAGTTGCTCCAGCATGTAACGAATAATAGCTTGCTGCTGGTAGTCTTTTTGACCCATATAGAGATGGTCAGGACGAACGATGTCTAGAAGTCGGTGAACGACTTGCACGACCCCATCAAAATGTCCTGAACGGTATGCCCCCTCTAGTACTTCGGTGAGTGAACCAAAGTCAATGTCGGGCGTAGGGGAGGCATTTTCGGGATAAATTTCGGCTACTGTTGGTATAAATATTGCTGAACAATTCGCTGCATAGAGTTTGGCTAAGTCAGCATTGATAGTGCGAGGGTATTTCACCAAATCCGTCGCATCATTGAACTGTGTCGGATTCACGAATATACTACATACTACATAGTCGTTTTCTGCTACTGCACGCTCTATGAGGGCAATGTGTCCTTCGTGCAATGCGCCCATAGTTGGCACAAATCCGGTGCGGTTGCCTGCGGCACGTTGTTCTGCTATTGCTGCTTGTAGTTTAGTTATGTGTTTGAATAGTCGCATACTGAAGCATGAATGTAATAATAGGATTCCAATTTTTTCCCTCTGTAAATTTCTAGCTGATAAGCAAATGTGCCAAGTTGGATTGATAATCCCGACAACTGTACGGGAGCAGCGATTATTAAGCCCGAATTGCTTGACTTGGGCTTAACAATCACTCCTTCGTCGCGCTTATCAATCCTAAATCAGCTAACTTTTTACCGAGGGATTTTTTTTAGCTAAAAGAAGCGAAATGATACCACTTATTTAGTCAATTCGCTATGTGCCAAATCTTAACGCTTATTATTATCTATTTAC
>JAHDCQ010000094.1:0-15320 GCA_020629845.1 Saprospiraceae bacterium
GCAAAAATTATGAGCATCCTCCTTGGCTGGTCATCATTTTTAACGCTGCCATTCATAAAAAGCAGCCAATAGTAGCGGAAAGTATTTAGACTCGACTACTTATAATAAAGTCTGATGCTAAGAAACTGTGACTACAAGGTCCAAGCGAAAAATATGAAGTTAGACCAGTTTTTTAGAGCAAAAAGCAGTATCATGATTATCAAAAAAATAGCAGACGAAGCCTAAAAAAAACTAAATGTTATCCAGAAGACAAAAGGATTTTACTCAAACCTGAGGAATATGCGCAACATTTTGGACATTTGTGAATGTTACTTTATTTTCCTAACTCGTTGAAAACGAAACTTTAACAATGGTTATAATTAAATATATAGAATGATGCTTTGATATATATATAAGCATACCTACTTTTGCTCCACGCATATTATTACACATTTCTTATTGCTATTTTAATACACATTTACACACACCCATATTCTCTCTAAAGTTTTTTAAGTAACATTATCAACCTACAGTAGTGTTTTGTGACGCTTGTTATAGTTATCAGCTACTGCTTACTTATGGTCTCTATGAAAGAGAAACTTATCGCTCTACTGCTATGTACTATAATAGCAATGTCGGGATATGCGAATTTTACCATTAATTCTAATGCAGATACTCCCGACCAAACCCCAGGGGACAATATATGTGCAGATGTGAATGGCAATTGTACCTTACGTGCTGCTTTACAGGAAGCTAATAATTGTTCCTCCGCCTGTGTTATTAATTTCACGCCCAACTTTAATAGTACGATTGTTCTTACTAGTAATCTACCTAGTATTAATACCTCTACTTTATTGATTATCACAGGTGGTGCTTTAGGTAATGTGACCATTGATGGCAATATGACTTACTATGCCTTTACAACAGGTTTTAGTAGTAATGTACAGTTAACCGCTTTGGACATCCAAAACACAAGTGGTGTAATGAGTTCGGTCTTAAATAACCTAGGAGGGAATGTCACCATCTCAAATTGTACTATTAATAATGCATTCTCTTTTAATTTTGGTAGTGCTATTCGTAATGATGGCACCTTAACTATTGAAAGAAGTACTATCTCGAATAACAGCACTCCTAGTTTTTTAGGAGGCGGGGCAATATCAAGTTCTGGAACATTAATAATTAATCAAAGTACTGTATCAGGCAATTCTGCACCACAGCGTGGCGGAGCCATTTACAATAATGATGGCGACTTAACTATTACAAATAGTACATTATATAATAACAGTTTATCATCTAATACGCTAACAGGTACTACTGGAGGAGGAGGAGCTATATATTCTAGTAGAAACGCTAATACTACTATTATCAACTCAACTATTAGTGGTAATGATGCAGATGGCGGTTCAGGAGGCGGTATCACGAGTCTTGGTACACTAATGCTTGATCATTGTACTTTTTCAGGAAATAGAGCAAGTACAGGTGGCGCAGTAGATGTACGAGGGGCTCAATTAACGATGTCGAATACGATTTTGGCAAATAGCCTCTCTTCCGCAGGCAGTATACAGGATTTGTTGGTGAGTTCTTCTAGTAATGTGGATATAATAAATAAGAACAACCTTATCGAAAGCTGTGGTTCTTCATTTAGTTGTCCGCTTGCTATTTCTGTAACTGGAAATGTTAATTATATTGCTGCTGACCCACAGCTCAATGATTTAGCTGACAATGGCGGTCCTACTCTTACGCACATGCCTTGTCCTACTAGTGCTGCGATAGATGCTGGAGCAATTACAACTAATAATGCAGACCAACGCGGAGAGGGTTATGTAACTGCTCCAAACACTCCATTATGCCGTGCTGCTGCTACACTTGCAGATATTGGTGCAGTAGAAGTGCAACCCTTGGAGTTATATGAATCAGGTGGCACTTGTTTTCCTATTACGATTGCAATCAAAGCTTTTTTAGGTGGAGCCTATAATACACAAACCAGTAGAATGAATATGCACTTAACCAACCTATTACCAACTACAGTAGATGGCTATACCATGCAGGCGAGTGCTATGTCTAATACTGGTACATCTACCATTGTAGATTGGGTAAGTGTAGAACTACGTTGTGCTATTGACGATACTGTTATTCTTGCAGAGCGTCCCGCACTATTACAATCAGATGGTGATGTGGTAGATATGGATGGCTATTCACCCGTAGACTTTGATGGAGTGTATGTAAACTCTGCCTATATAGTGATACGCCATCGCAATCACCTCGGTACAATGTCAGCATCACCTGTTTATTTTCATTAATTTAGTATTTAGATGAGAGAAGAGAGAGCGTCCTTTTGGACTGAGAGAAAAGAGATTACAATGCTATAACTGTTTTCAACTAAACGTGAAACGCATTTGTATCTGTCCATCTTTCTTCTCTCAATGAAGTGGTCTCTTTTCTCTCCTCTGCTAAATAGTTATGATTTAGTCGTCTATATTTTAGTCAATTTAATAGGTATATATCAAGGTATGAATTCACACTTGTCTTTTTTATAAGAAAACACTTATTTCTTCTATAACAAAGTTGTGATAGCAACTTAATTGTTTTACATTTGCGCGGCTGTAACTGATTTTTGTAATCACTAACGGTAAAAATTGAAAAAAATGGCAGTTTATCTAAAAAAGGAGAAGATAGAAGAAATCTTCAAAGAATACGGAGGAGATGCTAACAATACAGGCTCTGTAGAAGGGCAAATAGCATTATTTACTTTCCGGATTAAAGAGCTTTCAGAGCATCTGAAGCAAAATAGAAAAGATCACTCTTGTCGTCGCTCATTGCTACGCTTGGTTGGTCAGCGCAGAAAATTATTGCGCTATTTAGCTAAGAAAGACATTACGAAGTACAGAGCATTGATAGAAAAACTAGGTATTCGTAAGTAAAATAAAGTATTTGCTCTTAGTGTATTCTAAGGGCAAATTCTTTTTACATCAAGGCAAATTCCATCTTTCCTCTACATACTTAAAAAATCCCACAGATTAGGCACAAAAGTAATTTAAGGTATATCTGCTAAAAAAGCCAACTGCTTTTACAAACAAATAAGTGCCTAACACACAGTTACGATTAGATCGAGATTAAATATATAAATAATGGGAAAAAAAATTCCAACAACTACTTCCTTTAATCTTCCAGATGGAAAAGAAGTAATTATTGAAACAGGGAAACTGGCTGCCCAAGCTGATGGCTCGGTAGTGGTGCGTATAGGCGATACGATGCTATTCGCAGTTGCAGTATCTGCACACGAAATGAAAGAGGGACAATCGTTCTTCCCACTTTCTGTAGATTATCAAGAGAAGTTTGCATCGGCAGGACGTATTCCTGGTAACTTTTTCCGCCGCGAGACACGTCTGAATGATTATGAAATCTTGATTTCACGTCTCGTAGACCGCGCTATTCGTCCATTATTCCCAGATGGATACATGAACGAAACCCAAATTATCATCAACCTCATCTCTGCCGAAGTAGAAACGATGCCAGATGCGTATGCAGCATTGGCAGCTTCAGCAGCCTTAGCTGTTTCAGATATTCCTTTTGCTGGCCCAATATCAGAGGTACGTGTGGCACGTATTGACGGTGAATTTGTAGTGAATCCTTCCCGAACAGCTTTGAAAGAAGCGGATATGGATTTCATCGTAGCAGCAGATATGGATAATGTGATGATGGTAGAAGGGGAAGCAAAAGAGTGTAGCGAAGCAGACTTAGTGGAGGCTATTAAGGTAGCACACGAAGCTATTAAAGTACAATGTAAGGCACAATTAGCCTTAGCTGAATTAGTAGGAGAAAAAGCAACGGTAAAGCGCGTACTAGAGCCTGCACCTGAAAATGAAGAGGTGAAAGCAAAAGTGGCTGCGCTTACAAAAGACAAAATATACGAAGTAGCAAAAGGTTCTTTAGAAAAGCATACCCGAAAAGCTGCCTTTAAGGAAATAAAAGAAGAACTGAAAGCTGCTTTGCTAGAAGAAATGGGAGAGGAGTATATGGACGAAAATGCAGAATTCGTCAGTAAGTACTACAATAAGCTTAAGAAGGAAGTCATTCGTGAAATGGTGATGGCAGAAAAAGTACGTTTGGATGGTCGTGGTCTAGAAGATGTGCGCTCCATTTGGACGGAAGTGAATTTCTTACCTTCCGCACACGGTTCGGCTATTTTTCAGCGTGGAGAAACGCAAGCTTTGACTTCGCTAACATTGGGTGTGAAGACTGATAACTTAATGGTCGATACAGCTCTAGCGAGTGGTTATGATAATTTTATATTGCACTATAATTTCCCTGCTTATTCCGTAGGGGAAATCAAGCCGATGCGTGGGCCGGGTCGTCGTGAAGTAGGACATGCCAACTTAGCAGGACGTGCTTTGCGTCAGGTATTGCCAGATGATAATCCATACACCATCCGCTTAGTATCGGACATTATGGAATCGAATGGTTCCTCTTCTATGGCAACGGTTTGTGCTGGTGCATTAGCTCTGATGGATGGCGGTGTGAAAATCAAGTCACCAATTTCTGGTATCGCGATGGGATTGATTTCAGATGGCGAACGTAATGCTGTTTTGACAGACATCTTGGGCGACGAGGATGCACTTGGAGATATGGACTTCAAAGTAACGGGTACGGCGAATGGTATTACTGCTGTTCAGATGGACATCAAAATTGATGGACTGCCTTATGAAGTATTGATACAAGCATTGGAGCAAGCAAAAGATGGTCGTTTGCATATTCTTGCAGAAATGAACAAGAGCCTTGAAGCTCCACGTGAGGATTATAAGTCGCATGCGCCACGTATCGTGGAAATGATAATTGATAAAAGCTTTATCGGTGCAGTTATCGGGCCTGGTGGTAAAGTGATTCAGGAGATACAAGCAGAAACCGAAACGAAGATTAATATCGAAGAAGTAGGGGACACGGGTGTTATCAATATCGCAAGTAATAATAAGGAAGCGATTGATGCAGCAATGGCACGCATCCACAAAATCACATTCAAACCTGAAATGGGTGGCGAATATGATGCTGTGGTAGAGTCGGTGAAGCCTTATGGAGTGTTTGTAAACTTCAATGGTGCAAGTGGTTTAGTACACGTTTCAGAGCTTTCGTATACGCGCATTGAAAATGTAGAGGACGAACTAAGCGAAGGCGATAAGATGCGCATCAAGGTACTAGGCATTGACCAAAAGACGGGCAAATTGCGTCTATCTAGAAAAGCCTTGATGGAGAAGCCAGAAGGCTACGTGGAAGAACGCCGCGAACGCAGAGATGATAGAGGTGGTAGAGGACGTGGGCGCGATGACCGTAGAGGCGGTGGACGCGGACGCGACGATCGCAGAGGTGGCGGTGGCTACCGTAGATAATGAATTTGATTTGGCAATGGGCTTTTTGGACTGTTGCTTCATCATAGTTTTGCAAAGCACAGCTTATTTAATAGGCTGTGCTTTGCTGTATGAGTTAGACCTCGTTTGGATTATTGTCATATTGCTATACTGTTTTATTGCCTTACTGATAAGCATGAAGAACCTAATGCACGCAAAAGGGAAATCAATCCCAGAGGGATGAAATTATTATAGAAAACGCATTTCAAACCCAGTTTTTAGCCCTGAAAGGGCGACATTTTTTAGACAAAAAATGCCATCCTTTCAGGATTAAATAATGATGCCAATGAATATATTATAATCATGTCGTCCCGATAGGACTTTTTAGACCATTGTCATTTGTATGCATACGATAGGCATGAAGAACTGAGCAATAAAGCAATAAAACAGTACAACAATCACTTGCCTATTGTTCCAAGCGTTCAATTAAACGCATAGAAACCCGTAAGAAGTCCATTTCTGTGATAATGCCGATTAATTCTTCATCTTTTATTACTGGTAAGCAACCGATTTGATGTTCTCGCATCAGGCGCATCGCTTCCGTAATCGTCGCTTCTGGACCAATAGTGACTGGATTTTCAATCATTATATCGCTCACTTTCAAACTCTCTTCTTGGCCACTAATTTTTTTATTGCTTTTCGCTAAATGACGTATTAAAAGTGGTGCACTCACTACGCCGTCCAATTTTCCATTGGAGCTTTCCACGAGCATATGTCGGATTTTGCGCCAATCCATTAAATCAGTCACTAATTCGATCAAATCATCCTTATGAACGGTAAAAAGATCCGTTTGCATAAACTCCGCTACGCGCAATTTAGCAGGCACATATTCATCTAAATCTTTCAATGTTGGCATTTTCCATTCGTGTACAGGAATGCCCTGTTCTTGATTTTTAATAATCGAAGCCGTCATGATAGAGATGGCCTCATCCCTTGTTGCTTGCTTTTTTAGTTCTGTGAATGCGCGCAACTGCCAACGCGCTCCATTGGTGTGTCGTTTAGCACGCTCTTCTATGATGCCAAGGTATTTATCAATGTCTTGTTCATCCACTTTTCGTTTTTTAAGTCCTTCCCGTGCGATAGGCAGTAGTTCTTCAAGCACCAAATCGCAGGCATTTATTTTTTTATCCCCAAACCAATTAAATTTAGAATCAATACCAAATTTTGCGGCTTTCAAGAAGTTATCTCGTACATCTTCAAATGAAACATACTCTTGGATATTATCAATACTGTCTGCCATGCCTACCATAGCTCCAAGCCAAAAGGCAGCATTTGCCATTTCATCCACTACAGTCGGTCCAGAAGGCAATACCCTATTTTCGATACGAAGATGGGGTTTGCCATTGGCACTAATGCCGTAGCAAGGGCGATTCCAACGATACACCGTAGAATTGAATACTTGCAGCGCACGTAGTTTTGGCACTTTTCCTTCTCGAATGAGTGCAAGCGAATCTTCTTCAATATCTGCTGCAATCAATACGCGATAACGCGAAATATCGTCTTTGTGAATTTCTAAAATAGAATTATCCAACCAATCTTTTCCAAAATGCACTCGTGGGCTACTCTCGCGCATGTGGTTGCGAGAAGCACGGGTATCTAAGGCTTGCTGGAAAAGTGCAATACGACTTTCATGCCATAAGCGTCGCCCAAACACCATAGGGGAGTTTGCTGCAATTGCCATAATGGGGGCGGCAAGGGCTTGAGCAATATTATAGTATTTTACAAAATCTTTAGGAGCAATTTGCAAATGTACTTGAAAACTCGTGTTACAGGCTTCTAGCAAAGGCGAACTATGCTTGACATGCAATTCGTCAATGCCTTCTAGTTTTAGTTCATAAGCACTTTTGCTCAATTGTCTATTAATGGATTCCATTAGCGCATAATAGCGCGGTTTGGGGGTAAGATTATGCATTTCTAAGTCGAATTTCCGAAGGGTCGGGAGAATACCCGTAAGTATCGTTTTGGTATTCATACCCGAAAGATGTTCTCGGATGACTTTTTGTGTGTGTTGCAATTCTTGTTCCATGAGGCTTAGACTATTGTCTGCAAAGACTCTAGGCGTTAAGTTGGTTTCTAGATTGAAGCGCGCTAATTCAGTTTCAAGCCAGGGATATTCTTTCATGGCTTCCATTACTTGCATGGCAATGGAGGCAGGCTTGTAGGTTTTGGTATCTACCATACACATTTCTTGCTCTGCACCTATGCGCGTAATATCATCTTCAAACCAATCATTTTCTAGCATATACTCGAATGATCGAACATCATTCAATAAATTGCGGACAAAACGCTGCTTCTGCATTTCGTCTTTTACTAAAGATACTTTTTGTTCACCCATGTTCGTTTGTTTAGATGTGAAAGCCGAAACGAAAATTCGCATAAAGATTATGAAATTCATTCACTTTTTGGCCATTTTTTTGCTCTTTGCTTGCAAGGAAGATGATTTAGACTTTGCTTTTCGGATGGAATATATCAATCAACGGTTTGAAATTCCTGCTGGTATTAATCCTATTGAGTCTCACTTTTTCCTGCAAGCAGATATTCCAAGCAATAAAGCTACCTTTTTTGGCAATTTTTCTGAAGAAGATATTACAGAAGTTAGTCCCTTAGGAGCGCGTTTGACCTCTTTAGAAGGTACAAACATTAATTACGGTTTCATCAGTGAGGTGAGTATTCGTATTTGCACCGACGAAATATTTTCGCAGCAAGATATTGTTCAAAAATGTGCGCGTGAAATTTTCTTCCGCGAAGACATACCATTGAATACGGGCGATGAAATAGACCTGCTACCCAATGGCTTGAATGTGAAAGAATTCCTAACGCGGGATGATTTTAGTGTGGTGGTCGTGTTGCGTCGTTTGCGTGATTTTCCGCCTACGTCTATCAATACAAGGCTAGATATGGAATTTCAAGCACGGCAATAATTTATTGTTGTATTGCTATATTGTTTTATTGATAGTAAATGCTCAATCGAGCGTGAGAAAAACGAGAAAGTGAGAGGAGTGAGCAATGAAATTCTTATCTCACGCTTCTCATTCCGCTCACTTGCTCACTATCTATTGAGTATTTACTATTGATAGGCATAAAAAACTGAATATCAGCAATAAAACAATATAGCAGTAAGCCTAGATTATCAATTGTTCTCAGGACTCAAATTTTTATAATAGATGAAACAAGCTCTTTTCTTCTTCTTTTTGGCTATTATTTTTCTATCAAGTTGTGGAGAAAACTATATTTTAGAAGAACATTTTGATGTTCCAAATCAAACATGGACGTATCAAGATAGTATGATGATAAGTGTCCCTGTTACAGATACGAAGCAACGCTACAACCTTTATCTTGATGTCACGCATACTACCGAATACAGCTATCAAAATCTCTATGTGCAAATTAATACCAAATTTCCATCAGGCAAGCGCGTAGAGGATAAGGTTAGTTTAGAGTTAGCGGATGATACGGGCAAATGGTATGGGAACTGTAATAGTGAAAGTTGTACGCTCCGAATTGTATTACAAGCAAACGTTTACTTCAAAGAAGCAGGCGAACATCAAATTAGCATAGAACAGTACATGCGTAAAGATGCCCTAGAAGGCGTACAAGCTCTATCATTCAGACTAGCGGAAGCAGAAGAAAGTTAATCTTAATACACCCCAAGTGATAACATCACCAAAGTACAAGCAATTTCTACTTCGATACCTTGCTCGCGGGCAAGTTTGGCGAGTTCGGGGTTTTCTGTACCTGGATTGAAAATGATGCGCTTAGGTTTCAAGCCTAAGATATAGTCATAATATTCCTCTTGTCGCTGTGGATTGAGGTAAAGCGTTATTGTATCTATATCTTGTACATCAGGTTGTCCCTGTAAAATATCAATACCTGCTACTGCTCCTGCCCGAATACCTTGTGGCACTACTTCATGCCCTGCATTTTTCAATCGCTTAACAGCCGTGTGCGATACGCGCTCAGGCTTAGTGGATGCACCTAATACGAGTGTTTTCTTTTGCATGCTAGATTTTTTTTAATGCTACAATGTGATAATGCTGTAATGCTATAATCAGTATTTTACCTATTATCACATTGTAGCATTACCACATTACAGCATTACTTAATGCGTAATCACCATCTTTTTAGTGATGGCGACTGTTGCTGTTTCGACGCGATAATAAATCACGCCAGCGTTCAAGTCTTCTCGGAACAGTTCCCAACTGTTGTTGCCGGCTTCAAATTGCTGGCTGACTTGTCGTAGCATTCGCCCACTTGCATCATAAAGCGTAAGCTCTACATGGCTTGCACTTGGTAGATAGAATGGAATATGCGTAGACACATCAAATGGGTTCGGTTCGTTCTGATAGACTTGAAAGGGCGTAGTTTGCTCAATTGTTTGTACTATTGCTAAATTATGCAGCTCTATGTCCTCTTGCTGACGGACATAGGCTTCTGCTCGTATTATGCTGTTTGTGATTTGGAAGAGGTCTTCTAGCTCCGCTTCTGCTTCTATTATTACGTCTAAGTGCAGTAGAATACCACCTTGTTCAGCCGCGTCATTTAACCAACTGACGGCTAATCTGCCCTCTTCTAAATCGGTGAAATTGAAATTGGTATCGCTTAAATTTGGTAAGTCACCTAGTTGCAATTGCTTAATTTGCACTACACTTGGGTCAAACTCTAGTGTAAATTGTGCACCGAATAAATGGGCTGGAAGGTGCAAATCAATTTGCTTTCTATCCGCAGTAATATATGCTTCTATCCATTGCGTATAAGGGCTACGTCCGCCTATATTGAAATCGCTATTCGTAGAACCATTTAAATCTCCAACTTTTATACCAATAAAATCTGCATCATTAATTGATTCGGTCAAGTTGTTGGCAATAATTTGTTCTGAGAAAGGTGTTTCCCACGGATTCATTGGATTTGGAAATTCAAAATTAGCATCTACAAATCGCCAAGAGGTATTATTCGGCAGTTCTGTAACGATACCGAGTAGCATTTGCTGTAAAAGTAATACATCTAAAGCTGTAATATTACCTGAATTATTAATATCTGCTGCGATTAGGCTATAAGGCGAATCAATAGTATCGGTCGCCAAAACGTGGTTTTGTAACAGCCCTAAATCAAAGGTAGTCACGCCCTCCAATAGGTTGCCTCCTTTGCTAGGTTTTACAATATAATCTTCTCCTGTTGGAAGATTTCCAAAGGCATAGATGCCATCGAAGCCTGTATTTATATCGTCCACAGAGGTACAACTGATATCTACATCGCCAATAGTTGCGCCACCTTCTGTTGTAATTATGCCGCCAATTTCTGCATATCTAGAACCATCGCCTACAATAGTTACTTCGCGGCAGAAGGTATCTTCGCCACATTCATTGATAGCTGTTAGGCAGACATTATAAATACCTGGTTCTCTATAATCATGTAGAATGTTGAACTCTTCTATTGTAGTGCCATCATCCATCGTCCAGATGTATTCATTGGCATTTATAGAGGTATTCACTAGTTCCACAAAGTAACCAATGGTATCCAGCAGGAAGCTTGCCTGTGGCCCGTCGCCCGTAGCGGGTATAGTTACGCCTGCTTCTACATGGCAATCACTAGCATCAGTTACAGTTACGGTATAAGTACCACCTCTTAAGTTATCAAAGTCTGGGCTATCTTGTCTGCCATCGCCAATATTATATTGGAATGGTGGAACGCCTCCTGCTACGGAGACTGAAAATGCCCCATCGCCCACACCACATTCGGCAGTTTGAATATCAAAAATAGACACGAATGGTCGCGGAGTGTCCCCAATATTAAATGATACTTCTCCGAAACAACCCGTGAAATCCATTACTGTCACGGTATAATCACCTGGAGCAAGATTAGGGAAATTCGGTGCAATTTGCGCGCCCGTTCCGATATTGTATACGTAAGGGGCACGTCCTGTCAGCATTTCCACACTAGCATAGCCATTCGGATTTCCACAGCTTGCATCCTGCATGTTTGTTGCCATCACGGAAATACTATTTTCATTGCCAATCGTGACTTGGCGTACGGTGGAACAGCCTGTTGCATCGGTAATAGTGACAGAGTAGATATTGGGTGCAAGTCCTGTAAATATGCCCGTTGTATCTACTATTTCTTGTCCATAATCATAGGAGAACGGAGCGACACCACTACTTGCTGTGATACTAAACGAACCATTGCTTTGGTCGCAAGTCGCGCTGCGAATTTCGCCTACGGAGACTGGTAGATTATTACTAGAAAAAATACTTACCAATTGCGTGCTGGAACAGCCTGTCGCATCGGTGATAGTAATATTATAATCGCCTGCTGCAATATTAGTAAAGACAGAATCGCTTGTTGCACCAGTTCCCGCATCGAAGGTATAAGGAGCAATGCCGCCTGTTGCATTAATCGTAAAGCGGGCATTCGCTTGATCGCAACTCGCATTTACGCGTTCGCTGACATTTGTCGAGATTGGACTGCCTTCTGCTGTTAAGGTAATGCTTAGGGTATTCGTGCAGCCATTCGCATCTGAAACGGAAACTTCATAAGTGCCGCCTGACAGATTGCTGAAATCTGGCTCACTTACTGCGCCATTTCCAATATTGTAACTAAATGGTGCGGTGCCGCCTGTCACTTCAATACTTAAGCTTCCGTCTTCGCCTATACAAGTAGGATTGATTTGATTCGTCACATTCAATTCAAACGCTCCCGCTGCTTCTATGATTACAGTTTCCACAAAAGAACAACCTGTGGCATCGGTAGTCGTCACAGCATAAGTGCCGGCAGAAAGCCCCTCAAAGCTATTGATAGTCGTTGCGCCCTCGCCAATGTCGTAGGTGTAGGGTGCTTGTCCACCTATTGGAAATATAGTGAATGCGCCAATGCCTTGCCCACAATCATCATTTTGGAAACTTTCCGCACTCGTACTCAACGCGCTACTACTTTCGATGGTCAAATTTTGAACCGTTTGGCAGCCTGCATTATCACTAATGGTTACATTGTATTCGCCCGCCGCTAAGTTGTCGAAGCTAGGATTGTTTACTGCGCCATTTCCAATATCATAGCTATAAGGTGGCGTGCCGCCATTTGCCAATATCATAAATTCGCCATTTACTTCTCCACAGCGCGTATCGCGTAGCATGCCGATTTGTGCAGTAATGCTATTATTTTCTTCTATAAATATAGTTTCTGTTTGGAAACAGCCATTGCTATCATGTATCGTGACTTCATAGCTACCAATTCCTAGATTTTCAAAGCGCGGATTATCTGTTTCTCCATTGCCAATAGTATAGCTGTAAGGTACCGTTCCACCTAGTGTTTCCAATGTAAATGCACCATCTGCTTGTCCGCAGTTTGCATTTTGCTGATTCGTAACTTGTACGGTAAGTGCTGGAGAGTCATCTAGCGTAATATTTTCTGTTGTAATACAGCCATTGGCATCGCTAATAGTGATCGTATACGAGCCTGCTGCTAAATCGGTAAAGATGGAATCGCTACTGATACCATTTCCAATGTCATAGCTGAAAGGCGCAGTTCCTGTATTTACTACAATTGTGAATGCACCCGTAGCAGCTTGGCAAGCGGCATCTTGTATATCTATCATGGCTACTGTAATAGGTGGCGTTTCCTCTAAGGTCACTTCCTCTATCGCCTGACAGCCGTTTGCGTCGGTAATCGTCACGAAATATACGCCACCGCTTACATTATTAAATACAGGCTCATTGGTTGTGCCAAAGCCAATATCATAACTATAAGGTGCTGCACCATTACTAGCATTTATCGTGAAACTACCATTGGAGCGGCCGCAAGTAGCGATTTCAAAATCATTTGCAAAAGATTCAATACTTGAACCTTCATCTTGAATAGTTATGGTTTCTCTAGTAAAGCAACCTTCTGCATCTGAGATACTTACGGTATATGCCCCTGCGCTTAAGTTAGCGAAAGTTGGGTCGTTGGTATTGCCATCTCCAATATTGTAAGAGTAGGGTGGTACGCCATTGTTTGGTTGTACGGTAAAACTACCATTCGCCTCGCCACAAGTGGCATCTTGCAGGTTGCCAATGCCAATAGTTAAACCTAAACTACCACCGCCGATGGTTACGTCTTGCGTTGTAAAGCATCCATTCGCATCCGAAATGCTCACGGTGTATGTGCCACTTGCGAGTTCCGTAAAATTACCATCGTTGGTATTGCCATTTCCAATATCGAAGCTAAATGGTGCTGTTCCATTGATGGTTTGTATCGTAAATTGTCCGTTGGATTCTCCACAACTTACACTTTGCAGATTGGTGACTTCTACGCTTAAATCTTCCCCACTTTCGATGGTCACTTCTTGTGTAGTAGAACAGCCATTTGCATCTGAAATGCTTACAGTATAAATTCCACTTGCTAAGTCGGTGAAAGTAGGCTCATTGCTTACACCATTTCCAATATCGAAGCTGAAAGGTGCGCTGCCTGCGCTTACTTCTACGGTAAAGCTACCATTTGCTTCTCCACAACTTGCTTGTTGTGTGGTACTGATGGTCGCTACCAATTCATCTAAGCTTTGATCAATATTCACCATTTCAGTATTAGTACAGCCATTGACATCCGTAATTGTCACAATATATGTACCTGATGCTAGGTTTTCAAAGCTCGGATTGGTGCTTGCGCCATCTCCAATATCAAAAGTGAAGGGGGCAAGTCCTGTATTGACTTCTAGTGTAAAATTGCCATTATCATCACCACAACTTGCATCGTTTTGAGTCAAAATACTCGTTGTAACTGGCGAAGTTTCGTCAATGCTTATTTCTTGTATATAATCGCAAGCGTTAGCATCCGTAATCGTCACGAAATATACGCCACCGCTTACATTTTCAAAGTCTGGATTTTGTGTTGCGCCAAAGCCAATATCATAGCTGTATGGTGGCAATCCATTCGTAGCATTAATACTAAAGCTTGCATTGGATTGTCCACAAGTTGCTGTTGTTACATTACTCACCGTTGCTTCGATATTGGAGTCGCTATCTTCTATCAAAATAGTTTCTAATACCGAGCAGCCATTCGCATCAGAAATCGTGATGACATACGAACCACTAGCTAAATTCTCAAATACTGGGTCTTGGGTCACGCCATTTCCAATATTGAAACTAAATGGTGCAGCCCCCGCGCTAATATCCACTAAGAAGCTACCATCGTCTTGCCCACAGTTTGTATTTTGGACATCAGTTATGGCAAAATCCAAGTTGTAAACTTCGCGCTCAATGCTTACGGCTTGTTCGGTGGTGCAGCCATTCGCATCGGTAATAGTAATTATATAATTGCCTTCCGCTAAGTTTTGGAAACTTGGTGTATTTGTCACGCCATTCCCGATATTATACGTAAATGGCATCATGCCTGAACTTATGCTTAATACCACGCTACCATTGTCTTGCCCACAACGCGCTGCCTCTTGATTGGCAATCGCAGCGACAATAGGCGAACTATCAAAAATGCTGACTTCTTCCGTAGTCGTGCAGCCACTCGCGTCTGTAATGGTAAGCGTATACGTACTTGCTGCGAGTCCATCAAAAATTCCTGAGTCTACTGCTCCACTTCCAATATCATAGCTGTAAGGTGGCGTTCCATTACTCACATTAGCCGAAAAACTACCATTCGCTTCGCCGCAGCTTGCATTTTGTATTAAGCCTACATTGGCTACCAATTCGCCTGCGTCTTCAATTGTCACTTCTTGTGTGATGAAGCAGCCGTTTGCATCCGAAATGCTTATGGTGTATGTACCGTCTGCTAAATCAGTAAATATTGGCTCGCTCGTCGTACCGTTTCCAATATCATAGCTGAAAGGCGCAGTACCATTGGTTGCTTCGATTTGAACGCTACCATTCGCTTCGCCACAGCTTGCATTTTGGATAGTATTAATTTGTACGGCTAAATCTTCGCTGCTAGGAATGTTCACTTCTTGTGTGGTGAAACAGCCGTTGG
>JAHDCQ010000094.1:15420-17150 GCA_020629845.1 Saprospiraceae bacterium
TGTTGAATGTTGGCTCGCTCGTCGTTCCATTTCCAATATCATAGCTAAATGGTGCTGTACCATTCGTTGCTTCTACTTGAATGCTACCGTTTGCCTCTCCACAGCTTGCATTTTGAACGTTATTGATTTGAACGCTTAACTCTTCACTAGTAGAAACTGTCACTTCTTGTGTGGTGAAGCAGCCGTTTGCATCTGAAATGCTTACGGTATATGTTCCGCCCGATAAGTTGTTGAAAACTGGGTCGTTGGTCGTCCCATTCCCAATATCATAGCTGAAGGGTGCATCGCCTGTACTTACATTTAGGGTGAAACTACCGTTTGCTTCGCCACAACTCGTTGCTTGTAGAGTGCTAATGTTAGCTTCTAACTCCTCTAGATTTTGCCCAATGTTTACTATTTGAGTAGTCATGCAGCCATTGGCATCCGAAATGCTTACGATATAGGTTTCAGGTGCTAGATTTTCAAAGCTTGGATTATCTGTGCCACCATTCCCTATGTCAAAACTAAATGGCGCAAGTCCTGTATTGACTTCTATGGTGAAACTGCCTGTATTGCTGCCACAGTTGGCATCGCTTTGTGTGACAATATTCGTAGTTATTGCACCAGTTTCTGCGATGCTTATTTCTTCAATGCCTTCACATCCATTGGCATCGGTAATCGTTACGAAATAGACACCACCGCTTACATTTTCAAAAGTTGGATTGGAAGTAGTGCCTAAACCAATATCATAGCTGTACGGTGGAAGTCCACTGCTTGCTGTAAGAGTAAAACTTGCATTGGATTGTCCGCAAGTTGCGCTTGTAGCATTACTAATAACTGCTTCTATATTGGAACCCGCGTCATTTATCATAATGGTGTCTAAAGCAGAGCAACCATTCGCATCAGAAATAGTAATGATATAAGAACCACTACTTAAATTTTCAAATAGCGGATTCTGAGTACTGCCATTGCCAATATTATAGCTGAATGGTGCATCACCAGAATTAATATCTAGCATGAAACTACCGTCACTTTGCCCACAAGTCGCATCTTGAAGGTTAGCTATTTCAAAATCGAGGGTGTTTTCCTCTCTATTAATCGTAACTGCCTGTTCGGTCATGCAGCCGTTGGCATCGGTAATAGTAATGGTATAGTTGCCATCGGTTAGATTTTGGAAGTTTGGACTGAAACCATCGCCATTTCCAATATTGTACATAAATGGTGCAATACCCGAACTTACTGCCAGCGTGACACTACCATTATCTTGGTCGCAGCGTGCCGCTTCTTGATCTGCAATAAAGGCAAGAATTGGCGCACTATCTGTAATGCTTACTTCTTCGATGGCTTCGCAGCCGTTGGCATCGGTGATGGTTACAGTATAATTGGCTGCTAAGAGTTCGTCAAATATACCCGAATTTACTGTGCCATTTCCGATATTGTAGCTATAAGGTGGCGTTCCATTGTTAGGAATTACCGCAAAACTACCTCTAGCTTCACCACAACTTGCATCTATGACTGCATCTATTGTTACTTCTAGTGCGTCGGTATCATTAATGGTAATTGCTTGTTCATTCACACAGCCATTCGCATCTACAATAGTAACGATATAATCGCCGCCTCTAAGATTGCTAAAGAATGGGCTGCTGCTTTCTCCATTTCCAATATTATAGGTGAATGGTGCTGCACCTGAATTTACATTTACCATAAATGCGCCATTGGCTTGTCCGCATATAGCATCTTCTACGTTTGCA
>JAHDCQ010000095.1:0-7659 GCA_020629845.1 Saprospiraceae bacterium
CAAACTTAGAGTCGCCCGTCCATTTTAGTAATCGTTAGTGAACAGTCGAACCGAAGTCGGCTTTCCACACGTGCGTTTTTTTGCAAAATTTGTCAAAGAGCCTATTAATATAGCGTATCTTTGACCCCTAGAATTTATTTCAGTCAAAAACAAATACGAAAAAATGACAAGTACTTTAAAAAATTGCTCGATGGTGTTGTTTGCTGCAATGCTATTATTTGCATGCCAATCCAATCCTGCCGATTCCGCAGAGCACAAGGCACTAGTGGCAGAGCATGAAAAAATGGAAGCGGAACACGAAGCGCTGGAAGCAGAACATGCTAAAATGGAAAAAATGCACGAGCAGATGATTGCCGAACATACACAGCACAGCGATCCAGCTAATGATTCGCTCCATACAGCTATAGAAGCTCGACATACCGCTATAATGAAGAAGCACACAAACTTGATGAAAAAGCATGAAGACATTATAGCTAAACATCATAGCTTAGTAGAAAAACATGCTACAGGAGAAGTGGATATGGCGACTCTAAAATCCGACCACGAGATGATGAAAAAAGACCATGAAACTATGGTAGCAGAACATGAAATGATGGATAAGGAACATAAACAAATGGAGAGCGAACACAAAAAAATGATGGATGAACATAAAGCTGCTGAGGCAACGGATGGAAAATAAAAATATTAGGCTATTGAATTCGTATGAATAGCGTATTCAATAGCCTATTGTTTCATACTAATAGCGCACCAAAGATTATGGAATTTTGCTGTCTGAAAACATAACGAACTCCCCCCCATCTACTGCGTGAGCGGGTAAGTACGGGTAGATTATTTCTTGCCGATTCCCTTAATTCGGCAAATGGGCAAGCAAAAAACGTTTCACATTTCCCCCCATCACCAAGCGCACTTCTGCCTCTGAAAAGCCCAAGTTCAACAATTCTTCTACTAGTAAAGGCTGTTGTGCTAAACTGATAAGCGTACGCGCTGCACCATCAGAGTCAGAACCTAAAGCAACACATTCTACCCCTACCAAATCGCGGACATATTTTATTTGTCGAGCGATGGTTTTATAATCGCTTCCACAGATAAGCTCTTCTAGATAGGCAATGCCTATTATACCCCCTTGCGTCGCTACTGCTATAATCTTTTCATCTGTCAAATTTCGGCTTGGCAAACAATTTTCATCGCCTACAATACCTGTATGTGAAACCAAAGCAGGTTTAGTGGCATGTTTCAAAATATCAAAAAATAAACTATCAGAAGCGTGTGCCAAATCTATGATAATCCCCAATTCTTCGCACTTTTTCAGCACGGCTAAGCCAAATGATGTAATCCCCATTTTATCCACACCTTGTCCTGAACCGCCTAATTTATTATCAAAAAAATGCACGAAGCCTGCCATTCGTACGCCATGCTCATAAAGCAGCTCCATATTTTCCAATTTTCCTTCCAATACATGCAAACCTTCTATGCCAAATAGCCCAGCCGTAATAGTATTGCCATCTTTGTTCGCTGCAATAATATCCTTCAAGTCATTAGCACTACGAATGATTTTAAAATTGTTACTTTTATCATTTTCGACAGCTTGGAGTTCCTTTGCTTGATTGATAGCCCTATTTTTCAGGCTAAACCAAGTATTCATAGGTCGTCCTTGTGCGATATATAATTGCGTAATTTTGTCGGGCGCGTCCGCGGAATTACTATCAAAATTGAGTCCTGCGGGCGATTTACTCACTACTGTAAAAACTTGAAAATCCACATTAGCAGCTTTCATCCTCGGAATATCCACCTGTCCCATATCATTTTGTTTGGATAAATCTCTTTTCCAAAGGAGTGCATCGGAATGAAGATCAGCCACAAAATCTAGATTATTGTAAAACTCAATAGCAGCAGCATTAGCAGTACGCTGTGGCATTTCAGATTGCAGACCATTCATTCGCCCATCTAGCATTGGGGTAAGTACTAGCGTAGCAAGCACATAAATAGCATACAAAATCAAAGGAATGGCAAATAATAGTATTTTTCGTTTTGTAAACATCTGGTTTGCGTTTCGTTTTAAGTAGTCGAGTGTAAATAAGGGAACTTGTAAAATATAACCTAATTTTCTGTTGTTATTGAGTTGATTTTTTTGAAGGGCAAGGCAAAAATTATGAGCATCCTCATTGGCTGGTCATCATTTTTAACGCTGTCATTCAGAAAAAGCAGCCAATAGTAGCGGAAAGTATTTACACTCGACTACTTACCTTATCGCCCATGCTACTGCCTGTTCAGCATGTATAGTTGTCGTATCAAAAATGGGAATATTGACATCTGCTTGTGTGATTAATAGGGGGATTTCGGTGCAGCCTAAAACAATTCCTTCTGCACCTGCTTGATGTAAGTTGTTGATTATTTTTTTGTAGGTAGCTCTAGATGCATCTTCTATTTTTCCAAGTACCAATTCTTCATAGATAATGCGGTGCACTTGCTCACGTTCTGCTACTGTTGGAATGATGGTTTCAATACCGTATTTATCCTTCAAGACTTGTTTATAAAAGTCTTTTTCCATTGTAAATTTCGTACCTAATAAGCCTACTTTTTGAAGCCCTTTGGCTTGAACTGCTTCAGCAGCGGCTGCGGCAATATGTAGAAAAGGAATAGGAACGGATTGAGTGATTGCCTCACTACATAAATGCATTGTATTCGTACATAACACAATAATCTCCGCCCCACCTTTGTACAGGCGCGTAGCCGCATCTGCCATGAGTCTATTCAATTCTTCCCAATCGCCAGCATGTTGCAAGCGTTCTATTTCTGCAAAATCTACAGAATACATTAAGCATTTGCAAGAAGAAAATCCACCTAAGCGTTCTTTGACTTTCTTATTGAGTATGTCATAATATACCGCCGAAGATTCCCAACTCATGCCTCCAATTAATCCGATTGTTTTCATATTTGTTCTTTATTTTCAGAAACAGTAAGTACTCAATGACTGATAACCAGAGCGCAGATTAATCAGAGACTACTTTTCCAGCAGTCTCTGATTTTGAGTTCAATATTAATTTGCTTTTAATCGCAAATCAAATCTGTCCAAGTCCATCACTTTTGACCAAGCTGCTGCGAAATCTTTCACAAATTTCTCCGCACCATCGCTAGAAGCATACACTTCCGCAATTGCTCTTAGAATAGAATTTGATCCAAAGACCAAATCTGACCTTGTAGCGGTATATTTCACCTTACCTGTTGCAGATGAAGTACCTTCAAATACCTCTTGTGTATCATCTGTAGCTTTCCAACTCACGTCCATATCCAAGAGATTCACGAAAAAGTCAGTCGTCAAAAGTCCAACTTTATCCGTAAATACGCCATGCTTCGCACCATTAGCATTCGCGCCAAGTACACGTAAGCCGCCCACTAAAACCGTCATTTCAGGTGCAGTTAAGCCCAATAATTGCGCTCTATCTACTAGCAAATGTTCCGAACCAATGGAGTATTTACCTTTCAGATAATTTCTAAAACCATCTGCAGCAGGCTCTAGTACACCGAATGATTCTACATCTGTCTGCGCTTGTGAAGCATCCACACGACCAGGCGAGAAGGCTACTCGTGTCGGAAAACCAGCTTCGGCAGCCGCTTTTTCTATTGCAGCCGTTCCACCAAGTACAATAAGATCAGCTAAAGAAACAGACTTGCTAGAATCCGCTTGAATTTTCTGATAGGTAGAAATTACCTTATCCAATTGCGCTGGATTATTGACTGCCCAAAACTTCTGCGGTGCCAATCGAATACGTGCGCCGTTTGCACCACCACGCATATCTGAGCCTCGGAAAGTAGAAGCCGATGCCCAAGCCGTACTCACCAATTCCGATACACTCAAACCTGATTTCAGGATATGTTGCTTTAGGGCAGTAATATCCTCTGCACTAAGCGTATCTGATGAAGACGCAGGCAGCGGGTCTTGCCAAATCAACTCCTCTGCTGGCACTTCTGGGCCATAGTATCTGATTTTTGGCCCCATATCTCTATGCGTCAATTTGAACCATGCTCTTGCAAAAGCCTCTTCAAATTCGGCAGGCTTTTCGTAGAAGCGTCTAGAGATTTTCTCATACGCTGGATCGAAACGTAGCGATAAATCCGTTGTCAGCATTGCTGGACGGTGCTGCTTGCTAGCATCATGTGCATCTGGCACATCGGCTACATCCGTTTTTGCTACCCATTGGTTGGCACCAGCAGGACTCTTTGTTAATTCCCACTCATATTCAAATAGATTTTTGAAATACAAATGCGACCATTCCGTTGGCTTTTGTGTCCAAATCACTTCTAGCCCACTTGTAATTGCATCGCCAGCTTTACCTATACCATGCGCGTTTTTCCAGCCTAGTCCTTGCGCTTCTATCGGTGCGGCTTCTGGTTCTGCGCCTACTAGTGCCGCGTCGCCTGCACCATGTGTTTTACCGAAGGTGTGTCCGCCAGCAATAAGGGCAACGGTTTCTTCATCATTCATTGCCATACGTGCAAAGGTTTCTCTAATATCCTTTGCCGCTGCAATTGGGTCAGGGTTACCCTCTGGTCCTTCAGGATTCACATAAATCAAGCCCATTTGTACAGCCGCCAACGGATTTTCCAAATCGCGCTCGCCTGAATACCGCTTATCGCCTGCTTCCCATTCGGTCTCTGTTCCCCAATACACATCCTCTTCTGGCTCCCATACATCCGCGCGACCACCTGCAAAACCAAAGGTCTTAAAGCCCATTGACTCTAGTGCGACATTACCTGTGAGAATCATTAAATCTGCCCAAGAAATCTTGTTGCCGTATTTTTGCTTTATTGGCCAGAGTAATCTCCTTGCCTTATCCAAGTTGCCGTTATCTGGCCAACTATTGAGTGGTGCAAATCGCTGCTGGCCAGTACCTCCTCCGCCTCTGCCGTCGCCTGTACGATAGGTGCCTGCACTATGCCATGCCATGCGGATAAAAAATGGCCCATAATGCCCAAAATCAGCAGGCCACCAGTCTTGCGAGTCGGTCATCAAAGCATGTAGGTCTTTTTTTAAACCTTCATAGTCTAAGGTTTTAAAGGCTTCTACATAATTGAAGTCAGCATCCATCGGATTGGTCTTGCTGGAATGTTGCTTTAGGATATTTAGCTTTAGTTGGCTTGGCCACCAATCTCTATTGGTAGTGCCACCACCAGCCGTTTTTTGCATCATTTGCCCATTGTGAAACGGGCATTTACTGATGTCCCCTTGCATCGAATTGTCGCTCATTTTGAGTGAAATGTTTTGATAAGATTAAGAAATGCATTTGGATTAGACGTTGGCAAAAATATTACATTAGCTTTATTTATTAAGTGCATCGTGGTAATTATTTCGGTAAAATTTGAGGGTATCTTTTCCCGCAAGTTGATATTGTATATAGAATTTGACTTTCATATCCCATCCTTTCCTAAAATCGCTTTGTATAATTCATAATTCTCCATATCAAAACATACAAATAGTACTCGCTCTATCTGCTCGCTCTGAAACGACTGCACACTTGCAATAGCAATACGGGCAGCTTCCGCTTTGGGAAAACGATAAACCCCCGTGCTGATATTCGGAAAAGCAATGGAAGTGAGTGCATGTGCTTCGGCAAGTTTTAAGGAATTGAGATAGCATGCTTGTAATTTTTCAGCTTCCTTCGATGCGCCACCATTCCAGACTGGCCCGACGGTGTGAATTAGCTTTTGAGCAAGTAGCTTACCTGCCGTCGTTATGACCGCCTCGCCTGTGGGACAACCGCCTTGTCGCGCTCGAATGGCTCGACATTCTTCCAATATCTCTGGCCCACCTGCACGGTGTATCGCACCATCTACACCACCACCGCCTAGTAGCGAGCTATTCGCTGCATTTACGATAGCATCTACCTCTATTTTTGTGATGTCGCCTTGTATAATTTGTATTTGCATTTCTCTAAAAAACTTGCCTACGAATTATAATTACGAAGAAGTCTACTGGAAAGGAATTCTAATAAACTATCTAAGTCAATTTATCGGGTGCATCCCAAATTGTCGTTTTTGCCTAAAAACTTGTGGAACGAAACAGAGTTTCGAGCACACATTTCGGCTTGAATAGGAATTCAAGCCAAACTTAGATAATAAAAAAAATGTCCAATACGACAATTTGGGATGCATCCAATTGATCAATCTACTCCCCCAACTGCTTAATCTTAATATGCAAAGCCGCAAACAAGAGTGTCATAAACGGACTCACATAATTAAAGACCGCATAGACCGCATATTCCAACACACCCACACCTAATACGCCCGACTGATATGCTCCGCAGGTATTCCAGGGGACAAGCACGGAAGTTACTGTACCGCTATCCTCCAGCGTGCGGCTGAGATTTTCGGGGGCGAGTCCTCTATCTTCGTAGGCTTTGGCAAACATTTTGCCTGGTACAACCAAAGCCAAATATTGATCAGAAGCCGTGACATTGAGGGCTAAACAACTCGCTACAGTACTCGCAAACAGCCCAAAGGTCGTAGTTGCCATAGACAGCAAAGCCGCACTTATACGCGCCAATGCGCCAATCGCATCCATGATGCCACCAAACACCATCGCACACATAATGAGCCAAATAGTACCCAACATACCAGCCATACCGCCCGATGAAAAGAGGTCGTTGAGGGCTTCATTTTCGGTAGCTACCGACGCGCCTTCTGTGATAGCCGTCATCACGCCTTGATACGCACTAGTGAAGGTGAGTGTTTCCGCATCGGTGATGCTTTTCACGATGTCAGGTTGGAAAATAAGGGCAAATAGCACACCCAAAAGCGTACCAATCAGCAAAGCAATCAAAGGCTTTGTTTTTCGGATAATTAAGAGAATTACAATAGCAGGCACAATGAAAAGTGCAAGGCTAATATTGAAAGATTTATCAATGGCTGCTAGAATTTCATTCGTATCTGCACCGCCTGTGGGCGTTTGTGTGAGGCTCAAAATAATGAAGACCACCAAGGCCACCACAATAGAAGGCACCGTCGTGTAGGTCATATAGCGAATGTGCGAGAAGAGTTCACCACCTGCCATTGCTGGCGCAAGATTGGTCGTATCGGAAAGGGGCGACATTTTATCACCGAAATACGCGCCTGAAAGTACGGCACCTGCTACCATTCCAAGCGGCAAACCAATCGCTTGCCCGATGCCTACCAGCGCGATACCCACCGTTGCAGAAGTCGTCCAAGAACTACCTGTTGCTACCGAAATAATCGCACAAATCACCACCGTAGCAGGCAAAAATATGGATGGATGCAGAATTTTCAGCCCATAATACACCATCGAGGGAATGATACCACTAATGAGCCAAGAAGCCGCCAATGAACCGACCATCAATAAAATCAAAATCGCACCTGCGGTGGATTTGAAATTATTACCCACTTCATCTATCATGGTTTTGTAGCTCACCTTATTGCGAAAACCGACGATAGCCGCTACTGCGCCACCTAGCAAGAGTATAAATTGGTTCGAGCCGCTCAAGGCATTATCGCCAAAAACATAAACGTTGAACGCCAACATTGCAATCAGCACAAATACAGGTAGCAGGGCTTCCCAGATATTCAATTCCTTATTTTGGATGATGGTATTTTCCATAGTGTTCGTTTGTTTCAAGGCAAGATAAAAAAAAGCGGAAAGTATTTAGG
>JAHDCQ010000095.1:7759-17148 GCA_020629845.1 Saprospiraceae bacterium
TCCATAGTGTTCGTTTGTTTCAAGGCAAGATAAAAAAAAGCGGAAAGTATTTAGGTCTATTGGCTTTTTTTAGATTTTCTATCTTTCATTCCCTAGTCTATATGAAAGGAACAATTCGGTAATTGCTGCTGTAATGCATTGATTTGTTCTAATAAATCTGCTGGTAGTGTTTTACTACCATCTTCATCAAAAATTATAAACTCTTCCAATTTTTCAAGCCGATGCAAGCAATCTGGTAAAACTCTAATTTTAGTCCCACCTAAATGCAGATTTTTAAGATTTGACAATTCGCAAATGGATAAAGGGAGCCTTTCAACACTGCTAAAGAGTAATGTTAACTCCTCTAAGTGTTTCAACTCTCCTATGTTATCTGGCAATCGCTCAAGTCCTCCATTTTGAAAATCTAGACTCCTAAGTTCTTTTAATTGTGCTATCGTTTCAGGAACAGCTTTAAAATCACGCATTCCAAGCCATAATTCGCGGACATTGGGAAAATTAAAAACTTCGGTAGGAAATGTTTTTCGTTTCCAATTAGGATGTAGATGTAACATATTCACCTTTTCAGGAGCAATAAAGAAACTATCTGATTCAGAGTAGTGCAATAATACTTTCCCTGCTGCATTCTTTACACCATAGGCATCCTGCTTTAGGTAAAAATAACGCGTTTCTGGTAGTTGTTCACGGCTGGCATCCTCTTCTTGGGGTGTAGAGCAACACCATAACAAAATAAAAATGAGGTATGTTGTTTTTTGCATCGGATTATATTTAATCGTCTAGAGATATAGTTATAACTTAACTTGCAAGCTAAAATCAATGACTTTCTACAAAAGAAAAATACCTCAAGTACAAGTTCAAAATTTGAACCTGTACTTGAGCCGAAAAACTAGAACTCTTTCACCTTATCCTCTGCTTTTCGTACTTGATCTTCTTGCTGTTCTATTTCTTCTGTCTTTTTTGCCTGATCTATGGTATTTTGCTTAATATTAGCTTCCATTTCAGCGATGACTTTCTTCGCATCTTCTATTTTTTTCTCGTAGGTATCTTTGTTGCGCTCTAGCTTATCTAAATCCTTATTTAGTGTTTTAAGCGTTTTTTCTTCGGCTTTCAGCTCATCTTCTGCTACCGATTTTCCCACTTCTGCAGCGTATTCTTCCAGCATCTTTATCGCACTTCCAAAGCCTTCTCTGTGGTCTCTAGAATTTAAGTATGCACCACCTAAATCGAACCACACTGTTGCTACAGAACCTTCGCCTGAATCATCGAATGTAGCATATACATCCACCGAGTTGTCGCTCACATCCAATAGGCGCGCATCGTCGCTCAACCACTCGTCGCTACCTTTCACTTTTTTTGTTCGCGCTTTGAACGATTTAGAGTAGGTTTTCCAAACCGTAGCCGCTTTCTTGGCATTTGCTTTCGGCAAGGTCAAAGAAACACCATTATTTACGCCTTGATTCATTGCCATTTCATCCTCATCTACCCGAATAGTCATGCTTTTCGATATGGCTAACTCTTGCCCACTCCACGATTTAGCATCCATGGTTAGTTCTTGCACTTTCTCGTCACTCAAGCCTTTTGCTTGTTCTGCTTGCTCTTCCACTTGTTCTTGTGCTTCAGTTGCTTCGTAGCTTTCAGGAATTTCAGTTTGTTCTTCTGTTTGCTCTTGTGCTTCTATCTGTTCGGTTGGTATGCCTTCTTCCGCTTCTTGCTCTGTTTGTTGGGCAGATAAGGCAAATACAGCAAATCCAAAAATAAATACTAACAATAACCTTTTCATAGTTGATGATTTTAGTTTTGTATAGTTCAAAGTCGGGTGTAGAACAAAAATCCCTTTTTTCGTCCAATGGAACATATTCCATTGGAATAAATAATAAAATTTGGGAAATATGTCCCACACCCTTCAAAGTCTCGTAAGTAACTCGTGTTAGAACTTTTTAATATAAAGACACCCCTACTCCACTAAGGTTGCTTCCTGTTGTACATGCATGAGCATCGGTAAATGCACCACTACCTTTGTGCCGAGGGCTTGCCCTGTTTGTTTATAAGTCAAATCAATTATTTTTACTGTAGCATTAGTATCAAAGAGTTTATTGGTAATCGCAATTCTATCTTGCGTAATCTCCATCCCTACCGACTTATGCCGCGTAGCCGTACGTGTTTTTATCTGTGCGGCTTTGTCGCGTCCGATGCCATTATCTTCTATAATAAAATAAATGCCTTTCTTACTTTCATCAGGATAAATATCAATGGTCAGTTGCCTTGAGCCTTCTTCCTTATGCATTAAGCCATGCCAAATAGCATTTTCTACATAAGGTTGCAAAATCATAGGCGGAATATCTACTTCATCCGGATTGATTTGCTCATCTACTTGTATGGTATAATCAAATTTCTTGTTGAATCGGAAATTTTCCATTTCAATATATAGATGCAAGGCACTCAACTCTTCGCTTAGTTTCACTACCGACAATTTACTGTTGCTCAAAATCAGACGAATCAAGCGCGCAAACTTCGTCAGATAACGCGAAGCGGTTCGTGCATCATTTTGTACCATATATAATTTAATGGAATTTAACACATTAAACAAGAAATGCGGATTCATCTGTGCGCGCAAAGCAGTCATTTCTACCTCTGCTATTTTCTTCTCAAATTCTGCCTCTAGTTGCGATTTAATGATGCGGTTTTTTTCTTCTAATAGCTTTTCATAGTTAAACTGCTTAATCTCAAAATGAAATTGATAAAAGGCAATCAAAAAAACAGCTATCATCAATGCCCAACATTCAAAGAGCGTAGCCAAAATTTCCATTCCCCCCTCATCCATTTTTACATAAATCACGCCTAGTGTCACTATGATTAGGGCAATAAGATTGAGCCAAAGGTTTTCGTGGCGTGGCAACTTAAAGCCTAAGTTAATAATAATACTAAACACCGCCAAAATGATGACGCTCTCTGTATTATTCACGGAAATCAAAGCCATAGGGAGCAAAGAAAATGTGAGTACAGCAATCGAAAAATAAACAATGGTACGCTTGTTCTTGTAGAGGTAACTGATTTCTGTTCTAGGATTGCGTTGTACAAAAAAGAAGGGAATCAAAATAAGCGCGAGAATAGAGTTGGCTACAAAGGGGATAAAACTAGTTACTTCTGGTTCTTTGCCAAGTGCATCCGAAATAATGAGCATGAAGAATAGCAAGCCCCCCACGATACTGATAAGGTAGGCGCGCTCCAGATTGTTGGTATGCAGTTTTTCGTAGAATTGTTCTTCGTAGCCCTCTTCTACCCGATACCGAAATCGCTCTTTTATTTGTTTCAACATCCTTAAATGACTTGTACTCCAAAAATACAAGTTTAGCCTGAAATTACCAAGATGCTATCAACTATTGCATAGTTTCAAGACGTGTTTTCTCCAAAATATTTTTTATATCCTCAATCTTAAAGGGTTTACTAATAAATGCTTTCATGCCTAGTGCTAGACATTCCTGTTGTAGCTCTTTTTGTACATTAGCACTTATAGCAATTATAATTGGTTTTATTGGAATTGTTAATTCATGCAATATAATCCGACTGGCTTCTATGCCAGCCATCACAGGCATATTCAAATCCATAAAAATAATATCGAACTGCTGCGATTTTGATATAGTTACTGCTTCTTGACCATTTTCAACAATGATGGAACTATACCCAAGCTTTTTTAGTAGTGTCTGAAGAAGCATTTGGTTAAATTTGTTATCCTCAACTATTAATATATTTATGGGTTTAGTTTCGGAATGTTGTATAGTAGTTGATGCTATTGGTGGGTAAATCTTTGGACTTGTTTTTGAAGTATCTATTACTTGGTCAGCATTAGGATTACTAGCATTTATGGTAAAGGCAACGGTCGTACCTACTCCTTCTTTGCTATTGAGGGCAATATCTCCTCCGAGCATTTTTACTAAGCGATGCGTGATGGCTAAGCCTAAACCCGTTCCACCATATTTTCGCGTAATACTGGCATCTGCTTGAATAAAGGCATCAAATAGTATCTCTTGCTTATTTTCAGGAATCCCAATTCCTGTATCTTCCACTTTGAATAATAGTTGTTTTTTTTCTTTTGCGCGGGCTACTTTTATAGAAACACTTCCTTCTTTGGTGAACTTGAGGGCATTATTTATCAAATTGATGAGTATCTGTCGTAATCTAGTGCTATCGCTTTGGATATGTGTAGGTACATTATCCGTAATATTAAGTGACAAAGCAATATTTTTTTCAGTTGCTGTAGGTGAAAATAACAGCATGACTTCTTGCAGTAAGGACTCCAAATGAAAAATAGTAATATCTGGTTCAAGGTTTCCAGATTCTATCTTTGTAAAGTCCAATACACTATTAATGATATTTAGAAGATTATCGCCACTTTTTTGCATTACATCAACAAATCGTATTTGTTCTTTATTTAGTTCCGTTTCATTGAGTAATTGCAGCATTCCCAATATGCCATTCATAGGCGTTCGGATTTCGTGACTTATAGTAGCCAAAAATATAGTTTTTGCACTATTTGCTTTTTCGGCCGCTTGGCGAGAGCGTTCGGCTTCAAGGCGCGCAAGCTCTTCTTCTGCACGCTTCATCTCTAGCTCTTTAGTGCGCTGCTGTACAAGTCTTTCTAACTTAGCGTTTTCCTGTACAGTTTTTTTCGTTCTATAGTTAATAAATAGATAAATCAAGGATAATGAACCGAGTAAAAAAGACACCTTAAAGATACGCGTTTGCCAAAAAGGAGCTTTTACCCGTATCGAAAGTTGGGTAGCTTGACTTTCAAAGCCGTCACTATTCCTAGCCTTTACCTCAAAGACATAATTGCCTGCTGCTAAAAGGTTGTAGGCTTCATTGATTTTTGTAGAAGTCATTTGCCATTCTTCTTCAAGCCCTTGCATTCTATACAAGTAAGTATAACTATCTGCCCGAAGATGGTCAAGCATAGCAAATTCGATAGAAATATTTTTATGCTTTGTAGAGAGTGTAATAGCGTCTGTTTCGTTAATATTTTTTTGAATTATCGGATGACCTAGTTTATCATCAGGTTCATTGACCATAACAGACTCTCCTGCAATTTTCAGGTCTGTTATTAGCACTTGTTCATTAGGCAAAAATTCTCGATGAGCAATGGTACTAGGATGAAAGCAAGTGTAATCGTCAGAGCCGCCAAAATATAAGTTTCCAGCAGCATCTTTATATGATGCTAAGTAGCTCAGACTACTAGATACACCATCTTCAATACTATAAGATTCAAGGCGATTTTGCTGCGGGTTAAAAGCAAATAATTTTGAAGAGTTACTTATCCAAATTTGTCCTGTGCTATCAGATTCAAGACCATGTATCTGATTAGATACATACTTGTCTATTTCGCTGTAAGTTTGCAGTTTTTTCGTATTGAGATCATAGCTTGCAATCCCTTTTTCTCCTCCTATCCAAAGCTTATTATCTACAAAATCTATACAGTTTAGAATATTAAACTTTAAAAAATCATTAGTCTTATCGTCTCCTTCATTCAGATACCGAAATTGGTAAGTTGTATCCTCTAATGATAACACCCCTACTCCATCTCCCTGTGTAGCAAAATAGAGATTTTGTTGCTCATCTTCCACCATATCAATGATAGTGCTATTTTTTAGCGCACCTTTAATATTTTCATTTGGCTGAAAAAAACGATGATTTCCTTCGTCATAATCAAATAATACTAAGCCATTTTGCGTACCTAGCCATAATTGCTTTTTAGAGTCGAGAAATATTTTTCGTATGTAATTATTTGGGGTGGAAATAGGTTCAGGATAATTAAGTTTATAAGGTACCAGTCCACTAAGGGGGCTAAAGGTAAATAACCCCTTAATAGTTCCAATCAATAATAGGTCATCCTCCATTTTAAAAAGAGAGCGTACAGATAATTCAGAGTCTTTGACTAGTAATTGGGGTTCTTTAGAGATAGCGGTATCAAGTACATAAACCCCATGTTCACCAAGTCCAAAATAAGTTCGACCTTTAGTATCCTGAAAGAAGCTATTAATAGAGCCTAAATGCTTACCCATAGTTTTTGACTCAAACCGATTGGTATTAGGCTGGTGTTGTGCCAATTTTCCTAAATTAGCAAACCACTTAAGATTGTCTTCATCAATATAAATGTCTCGAATCTGTCGTTTGGGTCCACCCTTTCCTTGACTTTCTAGAGGATTATACAATTGTACTGTTATGGTATCCAAATGCTGCTGTACAATATCTATTTTAGTGGCAGAAATTGCTGTTGCATCAAAAATAGCACCACCACTTGCTGTACCTATCCAAATCAACCCCTCCTGATCTTCCTCTATTTCAAAAATAAGATTATTGGGTAGTTGCTTGGCTTGTCCATCCTTATTTTGAAGCCTTGCAAACTGAAAATCCTCTGCCCGACATTGGTAATAGTCTTCACATGCAGGTGGTATAAGCAATACTACACCTCCATCAAAAGTAGCCAGCCACATCCGCCCTGATTTATCAATCAAGATGTCCCATATCTTATTACTAGGAATGCTTGCGTCTACATCTAACTTATTGTTTATCGTAAGGAATTCAAACTGATTGCTTTCCGGGTTTCTATCAGGGGGAATCACAAGATTCAACCCTCCTTCCCAACTTCCAAGCCATAAATGCTGCTGTGCATCTTCCTGTATACATAATACTGAAGCATTGAAGTTGTAACGACTAAAGGTTTTATCTTTATAATTGAATTGGTTAAGTCCATGTTGTGTGCCTATCCACAACTTCCCAGCAGTATCCTCATACACACACCAAATTTGGTTACTACTTATAGTGTTGCTGTTCATTGGGTCATGCTGAAAACATTCTATTGAAGCATCAAGATAATTGTAGCGACATAGCCCGTCACCATCTGTACCTATCCATATCCAGTCTTTAGAATCCTGAAAAACGGTGCGGACTAGAGCCTCTTCGAGTCGGGTATTTTCATTTATTTCATGCTTTAGGGTCAAAACATTACGTCCATCATAGCGAACTACTCCCTTGCTAGTAGCCGTCCATATATAGCCCTGCTTATCTTCTATAATATTAAAAAAGTCGTAAGATTGTTGGTTATCACTATCCGAATTGAGGTGAACATCCGTAAATTTTAAATTGCTTAAATACTGGCTTGTACTGGTGTAAGGTATACAACAATAGCCCAGAAACAATAATAATATGATAGTGAATCGAAATAAAAAATACATACTTACGCAGACCTTTGTGTTTATTCTAGAATGACATTTTTATATTTAAGCTATTAAATGCAATACTTCCACATTAAGTCTCAAATTTCGTCTTCTTTAGAGTTAGGGCTTTGAAAAAAATAAACCGAAGCCTTTCTCTAAAAAAAACTTAAAAATCAAAAGTAACTAAATACACCGTAAGAAAAGTTTTTTTCTTAGAAAAAGCGTTTAGTTAGAATTTTTATTCTAGTCCGAATACCGACTCGAAGGGCGATTTTTGTCCTACTTATTTTGCTTTGAAGGAAAACTGATTCTTTAATGATTTTACATGCTGATTAAACAGTACAAAAAAGATGAGAAAGGTATACAAATGTTCCTTCTCATCTTTGTTTGCTGCTGTAAATGGTGCTACATATTGTTTAGCTTAGAGCCTCATGCTTTCACCCGACTAGGACTTTGGAATAATTGTAGTAGCAAATCCTTTTTTGCCCTAGAAACCTTCACCCGATCCTCATTGCTCATAATGAGATAACCACCATCTGATTTTACATAATTTCTTATTTCATTCAGATTGACTAAGTAAGAATTATGGACTCTAAAGAAATGATAATTTCCCAATACTGCTTCTGTTTCCTTTAGGGTTTTAGAAATGAAAAGATTTTTCTCTCCTTTCAGTATTATTTTAGAATAATTATTATCCGATTGACAATAGACAATTCTATCCACTTCCACAAAAACGAGTCCTTCAAAGGTCGGTAAAGCAATCTTCCGAATAACTTGTTTCCGTGGGTCGTCGCCCGATTGCACTTTAGTAGTAAGGTGTTGGTTTTTATCTTTCACCTTAGAAACAGCCGTTCGGAGTTCTTCCTCGTCTATTGGCTTCAGCAAATAATCAATGGCATTCGTTTTGAAGGCTTTCACGGCATATTCATCATAGGCTGTCGTGAAAATCACATCAAACTTAATATCTGGCACGAGTTCTAACAGCTCAAAACCATTCATATATGGCATATCTACATCCAAAAAAACCACATCAGGCTGATGTTTTTGGATAGCTTTTAGTCCTTCTTTACCCGAATTGCAAAGCTCTATAATCTCAACATCAGGACAAGAATTTTGCAATTCCCATTCCAACATTTTCAAACAATTCGGTTCATCATCCACTAAGATAGCTCTCAGCATAGTTCTTGTTTTAATTTTATAGTTTTCGACACCCTAAATTACTATAAATTTAAGGCTATAACAATCTTAAGTGAGTGAATAGCGTGTTATACTGTGTAATTGTAATTTTTAAGCCTACATTTGGGTTTTTATAGATTGAAGCAAAACATGATAAAAGCAAAAAATATAAAAAAATCTTACGGTGACCTCCAAGTACTCAAAGGCGTAGATTTAACCATACAAAAAGGTGAAATTATCTCTATTGTAGGTAAATCAGGCGCGGGTAAGAGTACCCTACTCCATATTCTTGGCACGCTCGATTTGGCAGATAGTGGTACGCTTGAAATTAATCAGCAAAACATCGCTAAACTTTCCCCTAAAGCATTAGCCCACTTTCGCAATCAGAATATTGGTTTTGTGTTCCAATTTCATCATTTACTACCCGAATTTACGGCACTAGAAAATGTATGTATGCCTGCATTTATTCAAAAACAAAATGAAAGTGCAGCACGCAAACGAGCTGCAGAATTGCTGGACTATCTTGGATTAGCTGATAGAACGCAGCACAAACCGACCCAACTGTCGGGTGGCGAACAGCAGCGAGTAGCAGTAGCACGTGCCTTAATGAATCAGCCTAGTGTTGTTTTTGCAGATGAACCTTCTGGTAATCTTGATTCTGCTTCATCCAAAGAACTCCATGATCTCCTATTTAGTCTAAGAGATGACTTTCAGCAAACCTTTGTTATTGTTACACACAATGAAGTATTGGCACGGATGAGTGATCGTCGTTTAGAAATGGAGGATGGAGTGCTAGTGAAATAGTTTATATTTTTTGGCATACCTATTTTTTGTCACAATTCATCTAATCTTCCAAACAATTATTTTTTGTAAGTATTTAGCAGAGGAGAGAAAAGAGACCACTTCATTGAGAGAAGAGAGATGAACAGATACAAATGCGTTTCACGCTGAGTTGAAAACACAAACTTTGGCAAAAGTATTGGAAAAAGGAAAGTTATAGCATTG
>JAHDCQ010000513.1 GCA_020629845.1 Saprospiraceae bacterium
TCAGGCGTTCATGCTGTCATTGAGGGGATTGGCGATCATGGCTGCGAGTACATGACAGGTGGGCGCGTGGTGATACTCGGTGAAACGGGGAAGAACTTTGCGGCAGGTATGAGTGGTGGCATTGCTTATGTCTATAATCCTAATGGCAAATTTGAACAAAACTGTAATACGGAAATGGTGGATTTAGACCCGCTTTCTGCAGCAGATAAAGAGGATTTGAAAATACTTATTTCTAAGCATTTTCAATATACGGATAGCAGTGTCGCGCTGCGTATTTTGGATAATTGGAAAACGGAGATTCAGCATTTCACAAAGGTGATGCCGAGGGATTATAAACGAGTTTTGCAAGAGCGTGCGGAGAAGAAAAAAGTCGAAAAAGTTGCGACTGTAACTGCCTAAATGTAAATGCCAAGCGATGCTTGGCAAATGCCGCACTTTGACATACTAAACAATACAAATCGCGACTTGCACCAAGTACCACTTGGTGTTTACAATAACAAAATCATGGGCAATCCAAAAGGTTTTTTAACACATACGAGAGAATTACCAACATCGCGCGACCCGAAAGCGCGAATTGGAGATTATAAGGAGATTTACGAGGAATTTCCAGTAGAGAAAACGACCACGCAAGCCTCGCGCTGCATGGATTGTGGGATTCCCTTTTGTCATAATGGCTGCCCTTTGGGAAATATCATTCCAGAGTTCAATGATGCTGTGTATGAAGAGAATTGGGAACTGGCATTTGAGATTTTGAGTTCGACCAATAACTTTCCTGAATTTACGGGACGCATCTGTCCTGCGCCTTGCGAATCTGCTTGTGTCTTGGGTATCAACCAACCGCCCGTAGCGATTGAGCATATCGAGAAGACGATAGCGGAAGTCGCTTATGAAAAAGGCTACATTCGCCCGAAACCGCCTACCGTGCGGACAGGTAAGAAAGTTGCGGTGGTTGGTTCTGGTCCAGCAGGTTTGGCGGCAGCAGCGCAGTTGAATAAAGCGGGACATTTCGTGACGGTTTTTGAGCGCGACGACCGGGTTGGTGGCTTACTGCGTTATGGCATTCCTGATTTTAAGTTGGAAAAATGGGTCGTGGAGCGACGCGTGGCAATGATGGAAGCCGAGGGTGTACGTTTCCGTACCAGCACCAATATTGGCGTGGACATCAAAGCGGAGGAACTACAAGCGCAATTCGATGCGGTGGTGCTATGTGGTGGTTCTACCATTCCGCGCGATTTACCGATTGATGGACGCGAATTAGAAGGCATCCATTTTGCAATGGATTTTTTGAAACAAAACAATAAGCGCGTCGCAGGTGATAATATCCCTGCGGAGGTGACTTTGACGGCAAAAGATAAAAACGTCCTCGTCATCGGGGGCGGTGATACGGGGTCGGATTGCGTGGGTACATCCAACCGACATGGCGCGAAAAGCGTAACGCAAATTGAACTACTTGCACAGCCACCTGCCAGTCGTTCCGAAGATACGCCTTGGCCACTTTGGCCGATGCAGTTGCGGACTTCTTCCTCCCACGAAGAAGGCTGCGAACGTAAATGGGCGATTTTGACCAAAAAATTCATTGGTGATAAAAAAGGTAAACTCAAAGCCGTACAACTCGTGGATATTGAATGGCAATATGAAGAAGGCAAACGCTCGCGCTTTGTGGAAATAGAAGGTACGGAACGCGAAATTCCTTGCGAATTGGTACTCTTAGCCATTGGTTATTTGCATCCCCAACACAAGGGTATGCTTACGCAATTTGGCGTGGATTTGGATAAGCGCGGCAATGTAGATGCTTCCGAATATGCCACTTCTGTAGAAGGTGTATTTTCCGCTGGCGATATGCGGCGTGGGCAATCGCTCGTAGTTTGGGCAATTAGCGAAGGACGTGAGGCAGCGAAAGCGGTAGATGCTTATTTGATGGGCAGCACGGTACTGGAAGGAAAAGATGATTCGCGGGTGGAGGTTACTGTATAATGGAGAATGAAAAATTAAAAATGGGTAGGTTAGTTCTACTTTAAGACTCTAATATCTGAGACTAAAACAGTTGATTACCATCAAATTTTCCTACATCTTGTACCATTACCACGACATAAACAAGCAGCGAAGCACATATCCACAAAAGCCCTACGCGCAACACGAAAGGCTTTCCAGTAATCATGAAAAAAAATTACTAATTCTTCACCACCGTCTGCCGATATTGGCGGGTGGGCGTTGTGGCTAGGAGTACATACATTCCTTTAGGCAATGCCTCCAAAGAAAGCGTGCCATCCACGTCCAAGTCCGTAGCAAGGAGCTTACCGTATATATCGAATAGCTGCAACTGCGTGAGGGCATCCATATCTGCGATGCGATAGTTGAGGTGGTTGTGTGTTGGATTGGGAAAGACCTCCAAATCCGTGCCTTTGCCTGCCATTTCTACTACTACGATTTCGCTATACTCATAGCTGCCATCTTCATCTATTTGTTTCAGTTGGTAGTAGTTGTCGCCCGTGTTAGGTTGTTCATCTAGCCATTTATATTGTTGTGCCTCTGCGGTAGTGCCATAGCCTTTTACGAAGTCTAGCACTTGCCAGTTTTGCCCGTCTTTGCTGCGCTGTATTTCAAAGCCGCTGTTTTGGAGTTCGCTGGCGGTTTGCCATTGGAGTAGTATTTTTTGACTTTCCACACTAACTGACTTGTCACGAAATACCTTGACCGCAAATTAACAAATAAAGGGGTCTAAAA
>JAHDCQ010000096.1:0-2549 GCA_020629845.1 Saprospiraceae bacterium
CAGATTGTATGTCCCAAATTTTTAACTTACGGAATTACTAAAAACACCTTTTCTTTGCGGAAGTTTAATCATCCATAGAAAACGATATGCTAAAAGCACATGAAACAAACAGCACTAATTATTTTCGACTTGGATGGCACACTGGCAAATTCGATGGATTTGATTCTCGATATTTACAATAATGACCTTGCCCAACGATTTGGATGCAAACAAGTGGATAAAGCCAAAATACCTGAATATCGGATGCGCCAGCCACGAGAGTTGTTTCGGGAATTTGGTATTACGCCCCTGAAATTTCCTTTTATCCTATTTCGTGCCAAACGATTGATGCAAGCTCGCAAAGAGGAAATAGAAATTTTCTCGGATATGATTCCAATTATTCAGCAGTTGCATGAAAAAGGTTTTCGGCTTGCAGTAGTGACTTCTAATAGTACCAAGAATGCACTTACCTTTTTGGATAAGTATAACTTGACCGACTATTTTGAATTCGTGGAAGGTAGTCGCCTGATGGTGAAGAAAGATAAGAAACTACGCAATGTGCTAAAACGCTATCAGTTGCAAAAAGAACGACTTTTCTATATTGGCGACGAAGTGCGGGATGTAAAAGCGTGTAAAGCCGTAGGTATTCGCTGTGGGGCAGTTAGTTGGGGGCAAGCGCACCGAAACCTATTAGAGCAACATCAGCCTGAGGTTATTTTTGATACCGCTTCGCAAATAATAGAATACTTGGCCTAATACCAATTCAGAATAATGCAACTTTTGGATGTGGATTGGTATAAAATCCTTGTTTTATCAGCTTACCGTTCCATAGTTCATCCATCACATTTTTAGTAAGAATGCGAGCCTTGCCTAACACAGCGGATTGTAGGTGAAGCATTTAGCGATATTTATCGTAGAAAACCACAGGAATTGAGGCTACGGATTTTCAACAGCTTGTCTTGACTATCTTTATATTAAAGCGAACTTTTGAAATGAAAAAGTGCTTATATAAAAAAAATAATTGCGTCAAGGGTGTTAAAGGTTGAAACAACTACTATAAGCCTCCGTAAATTAAAAGAGAATGCTGTTTGAATTCAATTTTACCTAATCATAAAACAGACATTCTGATGCTATCCCATACTTGAGAGAACATTTCAGCTTACTAACTATAAACAGGTATAAAACATATTATACGAAACCATGCAAACGCAGATGTTGTATGATTAGTTATAGTTAGCAGTTTTTCAGGAGACAGATTTTTAAAATAATCTGCCCCTCTTACTCCTGATTTTGTAGATAAGATAGTGCTTTTTTGTAATAGTATTTAGGACGCTTTTAATCTAAAATCTTTAGCAATTACTCGCATAGCGAGTCATGGCTAAATGATAGTATTAGATAGTGATGAGTGCCATGTGCCTTATGACTTTTTATATACGTCTTAAAATAAGAGCATTGACTATTAGAAAAGTCTTTGTTGAGTTTTTAATAATTAACAATTATTATAATCCTACACATGATGAAATTTACAAGTCCTAAAATTGTAATGCATTGTATGGTGCTGATGAGCATCTGCTGGGCGAGTGCTGTGCAAGCACAAGATTTGCACTTTTCGCAATTCTATCATTCGCCACTCAACCTGAGTCCAGGTTTAGCAGGTATTTATAGTGGCGATATTCGATTTATAGGCAATTATAATAGCCAGTGGGAAAATGTCCCAGTGGATTATCTGACATTTTCGGGAGCAATCGAGAAGAAATTCTACTACGAAGGACTGAAGAGCAGTTACTTTGCAGTAGGTTTGCTCTTCAATTACGACCAAGCAGGTACTTCAGAGTTGAGTCGTACTAATATAGGTGTAACAGGCTCTTATTCGCGTCAGTTGGCACCCACTTTCTTCGCAACTCTAGGTGCAAGTGTAGGTATCACGCAACGAGCGTTTAATTTAGCGAACTTGACTTTCGATGAACAATTTGATGGCGAGCAATTCGATCCATCAATACCAGTAGAAAGCTTTGATAAGACAAACTCGCTTAATCCAGATTTTGCGGCAGGACTCAATTTTAGATTGCAACCTGCTGACGCGCATCGCTTGACTAAACGCTCGAAGCTAGACTTTGGCTTAGGTGTGCATCACCTGACACAGCCAAACGAAGCCTTTAATCTTAACGAGGACATTCGCTTGAATATGCGTTTTTCTGGCTATGCTTTAGCAACCCTGATGCTCACGAATAGCTTCGATATTTTGCTACGTGGTACAGCACAGTTTCAAGGCCCATACCGCGAGAATTTGGGCAGCATGTCAGCAAAGATTCACCTCAACCGTCAGCCTTCGCGCGAGGTAGCTATAGTGCTAGGTGGGTCGTATCGCTTCGATAGCAATGGAGATGCTATCATTCCGCATATTGAGTTTCATGTGCAGCGTTGGTTGCTCGGACTCAATTACGATGTTAATATTTCAGCCTTCCAAACGGCTACCCTCCGACGAGGCGGCCCAGAGGTGGCATTTCGATACATTTTTACAAGTGTAAAGCCATTAGAGGTACAGAAGATTTGTCCTATTATCTAGATAT
>JAHDCQ010000096.1:2649-16972 GCA_020629845.1 Saprospiraceae bacterium
TTTACAAGTGTAAAGCCATTAGAGGTACAGAAGATTTGTCCTATTATCTAGATATGAGATGGAAAGATGTGAGACCCGCATCTAACAAGGAAAAAATTACCGTTCTCTTAACATCTAGAGGGGTTACTACGCTTCATAAACTTGGTCGAAATACATAGATACAATTTATTAAAAAATAAATACGTTAAAATGGTCGGTTTTCAACGTAGAGCCGAACAGATTAAAAATAAAAGGTGATTGAGTGTTAGAGAAATGCTTTAGACAAAGTCTCATATCTCATATCTCATATCTATCTAACAGACATCTACCAATACAAAATTTCGACCAATGTTACGCAATTGGAATATGCAAAAGCCAAATACCATGAGAGGAAAAAAAATAACATTACTACTCAGCTTTGTACTCTTCACATTGTTGGGTGTGCAGGCGCAAATTGGAGATAACGAATTTAAGGGCGGCGGCGCAAGCTTGAAGCAATACGTCAAAATAGCAAAGGAAGCCTTTGAAAATAAGGACTACTATACCGCTATGGTGCGCTATAAGCAAGCCACCGAAATTAGTCCAAATAATTTGGATTTAAAGTATGCTCATGCGGAGTCAGCACGCCTATTGAATGCGTATACCGTAGCAGAAATGAGCTACACCGAGGTGATAGAGGCGCGTGGAGAGAATCAGTACCCTTTGGCGGAATTGTGGTTGGCAGAGGTGAAGCAAAACTTGGATAAATACCAAGAAGGCATTGCCCTTTTCGACTCTTTTTTGGAAGCCCAAACAGGCAATGAAAGTATAAAAACGTACTACATACAGCGTGCCAAGAAGGGTAGAATGGATTGTGAATGGGCGCGTGTAAAGTCCTTAGAGCCACAAGATATTCAAATTATACATCTGGGAAATGAAGTGAACTCGGAATACAACGAAATCGCGCCTTTCTTAAAAGGGGATACGTTATTCTTGTCTTCTACACGCTTTCGCAATGAGGAAGAAAATAATGGTGATGCTCGTTTGTATACCCGCATGATGGCTTCGGTAGATGGCGGAGATAGTTTTGAGCTGACAGAGCATAAGGTAAATGAACCAGGTAGACACGCCGCAAACGTTGCCTTTAGTGATGACTATAAGCGCATGTATTACACCCTTTGTGATTATGTGGGAGAAAGTGCACAGATTCGCTGCGCGATTTACTTCAAGGAATTACTAGCAGATGGGGTATGGAGTTCAGCAATAAAATTGCCTGACCATATCAACCCCGTAAATGCAAGCTCTACACATCCAAGTATTAGCTACGATAAGTCCGAAGGTTCGGAAGTACTCTACTTTGCATCCGATATGGAAGGTGGTAAGGGAAAGATGGACATTTGGATGAGTAAAATAGCAGAAGATGGCACGGTAGGCGAACCCGTGAATATGGAGCAAATCAATAGCGAGGAGAATGAAGTGACTCCTTTCTTCCATGAGCAATCGCAGACCTTATATTTTTCTTCGGATGGTTTGCAAGGCTTTGGAGCGTACGACATTTACGAAATGACGAAAAAAGATGGCGCTTGGAAAGACCCTGAAAACATGGGCGCACCCATCAATAGTAGCTTGAACGATGTGTATTTCTCGCTCAATCAAGATGGCTCTATGGCAGTCATGTCATCCAATCGTAAAGGCTCTATCTACATTGACCCGAAGGATGAAATTTGCTGTAATGATGTCTATAAATTTGAATTCAATACGCAAGTAGAAGTATTGGTATCTACTTTCGAGGGATTGACAAAAGAAGAGTTAGCCGGCGTAACCGTTACCGTATATGAAGTAGGCGACGACGGCGAATTGATTGAAATCGAAATGCTGACCAATTTGGATGATAACGAATTTCCATTCTTCCTCGAAAGAGGCAAGAAGTATATTATAGAAGGTAAAAAGGATGGCTATGTAGTAGCAAAGGAAGAACTCTTCATTCCAGAAGATGCGCCTGACCAAATTCTACAAGACCTTTACCTTGACCCTATCACGGTGGACTTGAAAGTATTGGTTTATGACTTGGATTCAGGCTTACCGCTGAATGGCGTGACGGTTCAAATTGTAGAGATAAGCGAGGATGGCAGCGAGAAAATAGTACAAGAGCAACTCAACGAAGTAGGCAATGATTTCCAGTTTCCATTGGATAGAGACAAAAAATATGTCATTCGTGCGAAGAAGCCTGCCTATAAGCCGCTTGATGACTTGGAGTTGAATACCTTCGATATAACGAAGTCAGAGACCTTCCTAGCAGAATTGCAACTGAAGCGTACAGGTTTCTTGGATTATCTACCCTTAGCGATTTATTTCGATAATGATTATCCATCGCCTGATTCGCGTAGCAAAACGACCGAAGATGGCTACGAAGACCTCATAGATGCCTACTATGCGCGCAAGGAAGAGTATAAACTACTCTTTACGGATCCAATGACGCAAGAAGAGGCTTTCTTGACGGCACAGCGTTATGAATCCTTCTTCGAGCGGGAAGTGAAGCAGGGCTATGAAGACCTGCGTGAATTTGCTAACGCCTTATTATCCTTCTTAGATAATGGCAATCAGGTTCGTATCGCGCTGAAGGGTTTTGCGAGTCCACGTTCTACCGATTCGTACAATTACAACTTGAGTGCGCGTCGTATCAATAGTATCGAAAACTTTTTCCGCAGCTATAGCGGAGGGCTATTGCTCAAATACCTAGAAGATGGTCGTTTCGCTATTGAGCGCGAACCAATAGGAGAGGAGCAAGCACCCAACTTTGTAATAGATAAAATCCAAGATGAGCGAAACTCTATCTTTAGCCTCGGGGCATCCCTAGAACGTCGGGTAGAGATTATTGAGGCGGAAATAATTCTTGGTGAAACCGATGGCTCTCAATTTGAGATTAAAGGCGAGGGCGAACGTTAAATTTAATGTACAATTGACAATTAACAATTGACAGTTTCAGGACTATGGAATTGTCAATTGTTCAATTGTCAATTGTCAATTTTTTACATTGATATTTTGAAATCCCTGACTATGACACAGGTTACACGATGGACTGCTTTTAGTCCATTTTCAGTATTTAAGCTTGCAGTATTACTTGTATCCTTTGCACTTTTTGTGCCATTCCAAGCCAATGCAACCCACATTGTAGGGGGAGAAATTGGCTACCGTTGCCTCGGCAATGACCAATACGAAGTCATACTCAGCGTTTATCGAGATTGTATTAATGCGGGACCCGATACCGAATTTGATGACCCTGCATCCGTTGGTATTTTCTTGAATTCCACAGGAGCTTTGGTGGACACTTTCCCCATGTTTTTTATGGGCGATGATACCTTGCGCGAATTTTTATTAGACGATTGCTTGATGGTGCAAAGTCCCGTATGTGTGCATACGACCACTTATCGGCAAGTCATTACCCTGCCCTTTGTAGATGGAGGCTATGAATTGGCCTATCAACGCTGTTGTCGAAATGAGACCTTAAATAACATTATCAATCCAAAAGAAACAGGAGCTACTTATACTATAAAACTAACAGAAGCCGCCCTGATGAACTGTAATGCCTCCCCGCAGTTTCGGGCGTGGCCACCCATTTTTGTCTGTGCCGATCAATTTATATCCTACGATCACTCCGCCTCCGATATGGACGGGGATTCGCTTGTCTATCGGCTCTGTACACCGAATTCAGGAGCAACAGAGATGTTTCCCAAACCTGGTATTCCATCCTCGCCACCTTATGATACCGTTGTTTGGAATGCGCCAACTTATGATTTAGAAAATGTATTAGGTGCGGCAGGCCGTCCTTTAAGTATCAATCCTCGAAATGGACGAATTATTGCCAGACCAGGGATTACTGGGCAATTTGTAGTAGGCATTTGTGTAGAAGAATATCGAAACGGCATACTACTCTCCGAAACAAGGCGGGATTTTCAGTACAATGTCGTGCCTTGTGCGGAAATTGAGGCGGTTCCTGTGATTGAAAGTGGAGATTTTCAATGTGAAGATTTAAGTGTCGTATTTGAAAATGGTAGTCGTGATGCGAATGATTTTCTTTGGACTTTCGATTTGCTGGGAGATAGTACCTTAACTTCCACAGAATTTAGTCCAACCTTTACCTATCCTGATACAGGTTCGTATCGAGTACGCTTGATAGCAGAGCCAGAAAGTACTTGTGCAGACACTTCTTTTATAAATATTACACTTGTTCCGAATTCGGTAACGGCTGGTATAAATATTGAAACCTTCGATTGTGGTGATACTACTGTTGCTACCTTCTTGGATGGTTCTACAGATAGCATTTCCTTTATCAATCGTTGGGAATGGAATGTTAATATAGCAGATACGCTTTATACCGCCACAGAACAAAACCCGACCCTCTTTCTCCCACGCGATTCTTCGGGTAGGGCAGAGCTTACGGTGCGTTCCAATTTAGGATGTACCGAAACGGTTAGTATAGATTTTATGACAGGCATGTCTGACCCTACCGCCTTTCTGCCCGATACGCTCTTTATATGTGAAGGAGATACGGTCTCTTTGAACCCACTCGCCCCTGAAAGTACCTTCTTTAATTATAGATGGCGTGGTGGCGTACTTAGCCCAAGTCCCAATATTCCGAATCCCACAGCCAATCCTCGAAATACGACGACTTATACTGCGCGTATCTTTCCGCCCAACTCGGCCTGTCAGGTGGAGCATGATGTAACGGTAGTGGTGACGGAAGGTCCACAAGCCTTAGCCGTCGAAACGATACCCGACTGCGCGGATGCACTGACCTTTAATTTTGTAGGGATAGCACAAGGTACAGACTTGTTTAGGTGGAATTTTGGAGATACAACTAATGTCGGCTTCATTGAAGGAGGTTCAAATATTTCCTACACTTATCCCGACACAGGACGTTATGAAATACAGTTCGTTGCCGTAGGTGGCACCTGTTCGGATACACTCACGCAACTCATTGTAATAGATAGTGCAGATAGCAATGCGGATGTCTCCGTGAGCATACGAGACGACTTTATCGAATCCTGCGACCCAAGCGTTACGGTTACTGCTGATGTAACAAATGCTTTGACTATCAATTGGTTGAATGCACAAGACAGCGTTATTGCTACTACTGCTACGGCGGAATTGCCTTTAGTAGGCGAAACAACCTATGTAGTGCAAGCCACGAGTGCGTCGGGCTGCACGGTAGTAGATTCGATACAAACACGCTCTAGGGCGGTCAATGTCGCCTTGCCAAGCAATCAAGACCTATGCTTAGGCGATACCGCCAACTTGACCATTACGAATCTTGGCTTCGATGAAGTGAACTATCGTTGGACACCTGATTCGTTGATTATAACAGGGGCAGATACGAATAGCCCGCAAGTGCCTGTAGGCGTAGGCGAACGTTTCTATGAAGTATTTATGGACAATGCCTTTGGCTGCCAAGATTCGGCACAAATCCGAGTAACGGTCATTGACCCCAACCTTGAACTTACCTTCGATGCGAATGTGCAATGTGATGGTACATCTGTAGCTTTAGTTAATACAACACCTGTAGAATATTCCCGCTATCAATGGCTACTTGGCGATGCAGGAAATACGGAAATGATTGGCGATAGTGTTCTTTTCAACTATCAAGTAGCGGGCGATTTTCAAGTGTGTTTGACACTCGATTATGACGCCGCTTGTGTAGATACGGTCTGTCAAATGATAACAACCCGCGATGGTGACGGTGCATTTATGCCAGCCTTCAATTTTGATATCATAGGCTGTAATGAAGATAGCTTAACGATTCAATTCTTAAACGAATCGGTATCTAGCTTCCCAGATGTTACCTATGAGTGGACATTTGGCGATAGTACCGTAGTAGTGGACGAAAATCCAATCCTTAGCTTCACGCAATCGCAATTGCTACCCGTGCAACTCACCTTGCGCGCCAGCGAAGATTGTACGGCAAGCCTAATGCAAGCCGTGCCTATCAATGTGCTTGAAATAGCATTGGATAGTATTACAAGCCTCTGTCCAGGTAGTTCAGTGGTCTTGAATCCAGGTGGCAATCCAGACTTAAATTATCAATGGTCGCCAAGTGAAGGTTTAAGCGATCCGAATGCGCCTAGTCCGACAGTAAGCGCAAACACGACTACGACCTATAGCGTAGTGGTATCAAATCCATTAAATGAAGACTGCTTACTTACTTCTTCCACTATTGTAGATGTAAGTGGGGCATTAGATACAGGCTTGCCTAGCGACCTCGTGACTTGTGGCGAAGAACTACGCATTGGTGTGAATCCAATATCAGGTGTAAATGTCACTTGGACGGGCAACGATGGCGTACCAATTATGGGTGATACCATCATCGTAGCTGCCGATTATGAAGGTTCGTATATCATCGAGGCAATGGATACTACGGGGATGTGTGCAGGTATTGATACCATTAATTTCCTAAGTCGCGGCTTAAATATTATTGAGCCTATCGGCGATACGATTACCACTTGTGAAGGACAAACAGTACGCGTAGGCTTATCGAATGGCAACCCAGGCGATACGCTCAATGTGATGTGGTCGCCGCTAGATATAATCACCCGCGACTCCAACACCATTAGTCCGACTTTCTTCGGTATCACGGATACTATAATGACGCTCTACTATACGGCAGAGAATCAATTTGGCTGTATGCTGTCCGATTCTTTAGCTTTTAAAGTACGTGATTTCGATGTGCGTTTACCAGAAGATGGCTTTACGGTCTGTCCGAATGCACCGACGGAACTCAATCCAGACTTTAATCCAAATTTAGAATATACTTGGTCGCCAGCTATAGGCTTGGATAGTACAAGCATTGGCAACCCAATGATTAATATCTCTGACTCTACCGCCTATAATGTTGTGGTGACAGTAGGGCAGGGGGCAGGTGCTTGCCGCGACTCCTTCCTTGTAGAAGTGGGACTTCGGGACGCGGCTATGCTGATGTTTGAAGAACCTTCGCTTTGCGAATTGGAGCCTGTAACCCTCATGGTGAGTGCCGACCGAGAGGTGACTTATGAATGGTCAGATACGCCTGATTTTGATATTATTTTGGGTGAAGAAAATACCATTACAGTAATGCCCGAATTGGGTGCAGATGAGTTCTATGTGCGCTATACCGACGCGGACGGCGGTTGTACGAGCATACAAACAGTGACGGTGAATACCTTCCCGATAGATGTGAGTTTGCCCGATGTAACGGAAGTATGTGTAGGTGCAGGTACGCTCATCAACGTAATGGGGGATACCACAGAGCAAATGCTGACCTTCGATTGGTCGCCTGCGGATATTGTGATAGATGGACAAGGTACTAGTTCACCAACTATTGAAACTACGCAAATCGGGATACTTTCGGCGGAAGTGCGCAACCAATTTGGCTGTATGGGGACAATAAGTACAGAATTAGACTTAATAGATCTTAGCTCAGAAGATGTGATTATTAATGCCTTCCCTGATACGATTGTGTTGGGTAGTACTTCGCAAATACAAGTGTTTATCAATGGTGATTTTGATTACCGTTGGACTCCTGTAGAGACGCTCGACGATCCGATTAGCAGCATGCCAATCGCATCACCAGAGCAAACGACGGTCTATGAAGTGGAAATTTCACAAGGCGATTGTATTGGCACACAAGAAGTGGAAGTGGTCGTCTTGACAGATGTTTGCCGCGAGCCTTATATTTTCATTCCCGCTGCCTTCACGCCAAATGGTGATGGTCGAAATGATATGCTTTTTGTGCGCGGAAATCCAATTGAGGAAATTTTCTTTGCGGTTTATGACCGTTGGGGAGAACTCGTTTTCCAAACTACAGATAAAAATATCGGTTGGGATGGCAGATTTAATGGGCAAGAACTACCGCCTGATGTCTATGGGTACTATCTAGAAGTGACTTGTATAGACGGCATGGAATTTGCTAAACAAGGCAATGTGACGATTTTGAAATAAAAAAAACGCCTTTTGAAGTTCGGCTTCAAAAGGCGTTTTTCGTCTTACGACTTAGGTATTTTAATCCCAAATGTTCCTTCCCCGCTCGCGTTCCAAAATGATAATATTCCCTCTATAAAAATGCTCTAACCGACCACTTTGCAATAAGCGAATTTTATTCCCTCTGCTATCTTCAAATATACCTGGAGCGGTAGAGTGATATGTACTCGTTCCACGTCTAGTACGAATACGTAAATTGACATTACGACTGTAAACATAAACGCTTTCATTCGTCATAGGATGATACCAACGCCCTTCCATGGCGCGTATCATAGCTCGGTGGTCATAGGGTCTTCGGCTACGGTCAAGTTCAGGCACGCGTTCTATATCACGGCGAAAGAAACGCAGGTTTTTATTGCTGTAATAATCGCGCCAGATTAAGGTGTTTTCATCATCTATCAAGTAGCTGTTGCCATCTCTATCTGTGAAGCGTCTGGAGCTTTGTTGTTTGTAGTAATACCAGTCGCGGCTGTCGGTTCTTTTGGCTTTGAATCCGTCGGGAGTTACCCGTATTTCCAGGGTGATATTATGCTCATAATTATTCCAAAAACCTTCCAATAAAGGCGAAGCTGAAAGCGCGCTACTCATACCCACCACCAGCAATATCAACAAAAATCGAGTTTTCATAATAGTAGATTGATTGTTTTATAAATACCATTACAAACCTAGTACAGACTTTTGTTAAATAGATTTATGTAAGCGTTAAGGCGTGGTTAAATTAAGCTTGTATTTTTGCCACTAATAGATAATTCTTCCCCCTTTGTCGAAGAAAATATTGCATCTTACCATTTTTAACCATCTTGAGACCGCATTATAAAACAGGAATAATAGAGGCAGAATAAATAAGGCGTTTTACATAAAAAGTCGTTGTCTCAATGACCAACAAACCTTGATGAAAAGAACATGACAGAAAGCACAAACATAGCGCAATGGTGGGCAGACATGAGCTTCGCGGAGCATGTGTTCTGGGGCATTGCTATTATATTTAGTGTACTGTTTTTCTTCCAGTTTGTGCTAAGTCTTTTTGGACTAGATTTTGATGCCGATGCGGACATTGAAATTGGTGATATTGGTGGTGATGCGGATAGTGCAGGCGGTGGTTTCAGTGTAGATGCTGACTTCGCGCTCCTTTCTGTACGTAGTATCATTGCTTTTTTTACTTTTTTTGGCTGGACAGGAACGATTTCCCTAGGCAATGGCGCGACCCTTTTAGTCGCTCTATTGAGTGCTACCGCAGCGGGTTTTGTAGCTATGTTAGTAGTAGCCTACATGCTTTTTTGGTTTGCGAAACTAGGACAAGCTGGAAATGTAGACATGAATGAAGCTCTCTTCAAAACAGGCGAGGTCTATTTGACCATTCCAGGCAATAAAGAAGGGCAAGGCAAAATCCATATTCAAGTAGGCAAATCTCTACGCGAAGTAGATGCCATTACAGAACATCTCACCGCACTTCCCACAGGCTCTCGCGTCCGCGTAATAGAAGTAATTGAAGCCGACTTGATGCTCGTAGAGCCATTTACGTAGTTTCATATAGATATTTCTCCAAGCAAAAATTACTTTCTTCATGTTATGGCATGAAGCTGGATATATTTCCTGTATCTTAAAACACTATGACTATGGGACTTTGGTTATATGTTGGAGCGGGCTTATTGCTCCTCATTTTCTTTATGATACTCTTCTTTATATCGCGCTATAAGCGATGCCCTTCCGATAAAATTTTGGTTATTTATGGACGAACGAGTGGCGGCACATCGGCGCGTTGTATAGCGGGTGGAGCAGCTTTTGTTTGGCCAGTCATCCAGTCCTATGAATACTTGGATTTATCCCCGATTTCTATAGATGTGGACTTACGCAATGCCTTGAGTAAGCAAAACATTCGGGTGAATGTACCGTCGCGTTTTACGGTGGCGATTTCTAACAAAGAAGGTGCCATGCTAAATGCAGCGGAACGCCTGCTAGGAAAGGCGCAACAGGAAATACGTGATATTGCAAAAGACATCATCTTTGGGCAATTACGCTTGGTAGTAGCGACGATGGACATCGAGGAGATTAACTCAGATAGAGATAAATTTTTGTCCAATGTATCGCAAAATGTAGGCGCGGAATTACGCAAAATTGGTCTGGAACTCATCAACGTGAACGTGACCGATATTGAAGATGAGTCGGGCTATATTCAAGCATTAGGTAAGGAAGCCGCAGCCCAAGCCATCAATGAAGCAAAAGTACGCGTAGCCGAGCGCGAACGTACGGGTAATATTGGAGAAGCTGAAGCGAGAAAAGAACAACGCATACAAGTCTCTTTAGCGGAAGCCCAAGCGCAATCGGGGGAAGCCGAAGCAGCCCGCGAGCAACGCGTACAGATTGCTCAAGCCGAAGCCCAAGCTCAAGCAGGGGTAGCGGCGGCTTTGCAACAGCAACGCATACAAATAGCTGAAGCCGAGGCGCAAGCAAAAATCGGGGAAGCCAATGCCAAGCAAGCCGAGCGAATTAAAATGGCAGAAGCCAATGCCGCTGCCGTGAAAGGAGAGAATGAATCGAAGATGCTGATTGCCCAATCGGAGGCAGAGTTGCGCGAAAAAGAAGCTGAAGCCTTACGCATAGCAACGGCTGCTGAAAAAATCCAGAAAGCAAAAGCCTTAGAAGAAGCCTATGCCGCAGAACGAGCAGCCGAGGAAGCGCGTGCAGCCCGCGAAATGGCTACTAAGCAAGCCGATGTCATCGTACAAGCAGAAATAGCGAAGCGCAAAGCCGAAATTGATGCGGAAGCCGAAGCCGAACAAATGCGTCGCTTAGCGAAAGGGGAAGCGGATGCTATCTTTATGAAGCAAGAAGCCGAAGCAAAGGGACAATTTGAGATATTGAGTCGGCAAGCGGAGGGTTTTAAGGAAATTGTGAAAGCTGCCAATGGCAATACCAACGATGCCGTGATGATGCTCATCGCCGACAAGCTAGAAGTACTAGTAGAAAAGCAAGTGGAAGCGATTAAGAATATGAAGATTGATAAAGTCACGGTCTGGGAAAATGGCAATAATGCCAATGGCGAAGGCAATTCGACTGCCAATTTCGTGTCGGGCTTATATAAGTCGGTGCCGCCTTTGAGCGACCTCTTCAATATGGCTGGTATGGATTTGCCAGAGTATATGGGTAAAAAACAACTCGATGAAGGTTCTTCTAATAAACAGGAACTAAATGACGATAAATAAGGGTTTATAAAGCACCATACGGCTTTTATAGCCACTTAGGAGAACATCCGGTTGAGGTCTTGCTTTGGTGAGACCTTTTTTATTCCCCCCAAGCGAAGGTCTCCAACATCCGCTTCAAATCCGCTTTCACAAAATCATAGACAGGAGCTAAAGAATCAGGACGAGCTTGCGTATTAAAGTAGAGCGAAGCGCGTAGGAAATGCTGCGTACTATCCGTCACAAAAAACTGATAAGGCGAAGCCGCTGCGCCTTCTATCTCGAAAGTATAGCCTTGCACGCCATTGGGGTATTGAAATGGAATTTCGTCAATATAATCAGCGCGCATATTGTGCTTGCCTGCGAGTTCAAAAGCATCGACGAGGAGCTTTTCAAAATCTTGCCGCGACTCGATAGGGTAGTAGGTGCAATGCAAGCGACTATCAAAATCCGACATATACAAATCGAACCAGCAATCGTGCTTGGTATTGCCATCGAAGTACTGTTGGTCTTGCACGATTTCGGCATAGGTCGGGTACTCAAAGCTGAATTTGCAGTAGTCTTTATCGAATTGTTGGTAAGCGCGTTCAGGGTATTCTACCTTGGGGTAGGCGCGTGGTTTGGGCGTATAAGCAGGGGCTTCATTGCAAGAAATGAATAGCAAAAGCAAGGCAAACAACGAAAAAAAGATTTTCATAAAAAGAAGAGTGATGAGCTAAGTTATGAGTGATAAAATAACATTCATCACTCATAACTCATCGCTAAAATCAAATATTGTCCCCACGCAGAATACGATAGCGTTTCCGCGCTTCGACGGCAAAGGTACTGCCCGAAAAGTCAATAAAAAGAGTTTCGTAGAGTTCTTTTGCTTTTTCAATATCATTGAGGTGCGTGCTGTAGAGTTCCGCGAGTTCAAATAAGGCATTATCTGCCCGTATTTCATCAGGATGATTCTCTACTATCGTTTCCAAGAGCTTGGCAGTCGTCACATAATCGCGTTGTTGGCGATAGACTTGCGAACGGGAATACAGAATATCATCCTTCAAACCATGTTGTGGGTAGAAGCGATCTAAGCTATCCAATTTCTCAAACGCTTCCGTAAAGCGATTTTGGAAAATCAATAAATCCGCGGCTGCATACATCTCTAGTGGCACAGTAGTCGTGTCCAAGCCCATATTATCCATAATGAAGACCGACATATCCAACGCATCATTCGCTATTAGCTTAGACGTAGAGGTTTTCAAGACATCAAATTGCGCTTGCGCCCACTGGAAATCGCCCGCATAGTACGACAAACGCGCATTGCGATAACGTGCCTCATGTCCTAAGAGGTCGTCCTTAAATTCCTTATCCACTTGTGAGTAGAGTAGGGTAGCTTCCCAACGTTCACCCTGCATCAAATAGAAATCAGCGAGGCGCAATTTGGCATTTGCCAGCACTTCCCGATTGTTACCAGGAAACTCCACTAATTCTGCTAACAATTTAGTCGCTTTGTCCAAATCATTCATATAGAAAGCTTCCAATTCTGCATACTCTAGCATGATGGGCGCAGTCACTTTGGAGCGGCCAAATTCATCTAAGAAAGTATCATATTCAGTGCGTAGTTCTGCTAAATCTTCTTTGGTATAGTCAAAACCTTCTACCAATTTATTACGCTGATTGCGGAGCAATTCCCGCTTAGCATCCAAGTAGAAAGTAGAGGTTTGTCCCTTTTGTTCCACAATATAGCTATAGGCATCTATCGCGGCATTGTAGTCCTTATCATTGGCAGCAATTTCTGCGAGTTGATAGACCCGTCCTCCATTTTCATTGAGCTTTTTATCCAAGGCGCGTACTTGGCGCAATGCCTTTCCATACTCCTTTCGCTGAATGAATACCCACGACAGCATTTCAGGGAAGTGAATCGCGTCAGGCTCATCTTGGATGCGTTGGTAGAGTTGACTTTGTAGTTCTTTATAGCCTTCTTCGGGCAAATAGCGTTGCAGCATTGTTTGTATCGTATTGATGCGCGTCGGGTTTTGGTCAATGCTATTTAAATATTCGCCTATCATGTTTGGCACTTCGTTTTTGCGCCGATAGAGTTCTGCCAAATTATAGGCAAATAAATTGGAGTCTTTGAGCAAATCCTCGCCTTTGGTGTAGACCTCAATCGCTAAGTCATATTTCGTCTTTTGCGTGAAGGCGGAAGCCAATTTGGTGATATAAAATTTATCGCCCGCCAAGCGTTTGATAGCTTTTTGATATTCTACATCCGCTTCATCGTGCTTGAATTGCTTCTCTAGCACATTGCCATAGCTTACATAGAGCTGAATATCATTTGGCCGCTTTTTCATTTGCTTTTTGATGGAAGTCTCCGCAGTGCTGTAGTCTTCCAATTGCACTAAACAGTTGATGTAGCGATCGAAATAGTAGTCGTTGCGCTGATTTTGCTTAAAGAGCTTATCAAACAAAGCTGCTGCTTTCTCATATTCTCCATCCCGATAATATTGCTGTGCTAGGCGCGCATCCTGTGTAAACGCTAGTCCTCCAATGAGCAACAAACTTAGTGTGAACAGTATTTTTTTCATGTCTTGTCGTATTGTTGTTGTGAGGCTTAGTTATGGTTTCTATAGTTCAGTTTATTAACGTTCCTATATTTCAAAAGTTGTTCTACTCCAAACCCTAAAGATAATTTATTCTGTGTGATTTGCTTTTCTTGCAATGGGGCTGTTTGGTGAAAAAGTAATGGTTGTAATTAATTGATAATTAATAATTTGTTTTTTTTGATTTGTTTTTTAGTGTGTTTTGTTGGGTGATTAAAACACTAAAATTCGCTTCATAATAAATCTTCAAAGTCAGGTTTACCAATAAAGCGTGCTTTGTTTTTTTCTACCAACCCAATTTCGCTGCTGTTGCCAATTTATTTACTTGCGCTTGGGTAATATTGCTCTGCATACTAAGTTCTACATAGCGAAAATAATTGAGCATAGCTTGTATTTCTTCTGCGCTTTTACTAAGCGGAAGTTTGATGATAATTGCTTCATTTGTGCGCTCTATGGATACATTTTGCATTTGTTCTATTTATGTCTTCAACAATTGTGAGGAAGAATAAGTTATTTTGTTTTGCATGCCATAAATACAGTGTAACGAAAGTTTTTTATAATTTTAAATCCAATGGAATGTATTCCATTGCTAGG
>JAHDCQ010000097.1:0-3144 GCA_020629845.1 Saprospiraceae bacterium
ATTTTTCATCTGCAATATGCCGCTCAAAGCGCACATCTACAGGTTTAGACGCACGTATGGCTTGGAGATGTAGATAATTTTCTAGACAATCCACTTCTTGTTGAATAGCGACTTGTTCTTCCTTTCCTTCATAAATGGTATAGCGCATCAAATCCGATAGCTTCAAAATCGCATTAGGGGCTTGGCTTGAATTTTCGAGCGTGAGCGCGTAGAGATTATTTAAGGTATTAAAGAAAAAATGCGGATTGATTTGGCTTTTTAAGAGCGCGAGTTCGGTGGTGAGTTGCTCGTTTTGAAGGCGGGTGATTTTTTCTTGTTGAATGAACCAATTATAGGATAAATAACTAGGCGTGATGAATAAGCTAATCAAGCTGCAAAGTTGAAACGTTTCTACTATTTCAGGAATATGAAATCTATAATTATTAATAACAAAAATTGTTCCCGTATAAAATGTATCGCTAAATACAGCCAAAAGGATGCTGGACAACAAAACCAGTAAAAACAAACCACCAAAGTAAGCACTATAATGCTGCTTTGTAAGCCATTTTGGAATGAGAAAAAACCAATTCCCATAAATGACTAATAAGAAGGGGATGAATTTAATAAACGTCTGCCAAAAGCAATATACCAAACTATATTTTGCGAAACGTTCAGGCGGCACTTCCACCGTTGATATATCTTTCATCGTTCCATTTTCACAAAACATATATTCCTTTTTTACACCTTGTTCTTCTACAATTTCCCAACGTGCATAAAATATAGCATTATCCCAATATTCTATCGTATCTTTTACTATCCATACTGTCCAAAACATAATATTCAAAAAGACTAAAAGGTGTATACGATATTTGCTAATCCATTTCATAAGTTATCGTTTTGCCTGCAAGCTAAGGGCATCGTAGTAAATATCTATTTTCTTTAGTTGAACCTTCTCTTTTTCGATTTGAATCTATCATTTTGCATGATGAAAGGCTTTATGACAAAAATCGTGCGTTTCATCAAGTAATCCCCTAGCTTTGCACCAAATAAAATCTAAGAGTCTTGAAACAACATTTAGCACAACTCGCACTAGTAGTGCGCGACTACGATGAAGCTATCGAATTTTATACAAAAAAACTACATTTCGAGCTTTTAGAAGATACGCCACTTAGTCCCGTCAAGCGGTGGGTACGGGTACGCCCGAAAGGTAGTGATGGTTGCGGTTTACTACTAGCAAAAGCTAAAAATGAAGTAGAAACCGTAAGCATCGGTAATCAAACAGGTGGGCGTGTATTTCTATTTCTGCATACGGATGATATAGATAGAGATTATGCTAATCTCTTGAAGCATAATATCAAAATTGTACGCGAAAAATCGGTAGAAGCCTTTGGAAAAGTACTCGTCTTTGCGGATTTATATGGCAATCTTTGGGATTTGATAGAGCCTGCTAAAGAGTAAAAGCACTACATTATGAAGACGAAAATTCAAGAGATGCTTTTGATTTGAACTTCATATTGTAATGCTTTTATTCCTATGACTAAGGCACATTTATCAAAGCAGTATTCGTCATCATACCTAGATGATTGCGGTGGCGAACAGCGAGGTGATAATTGCCATTGGCTACGCTCCCAAATGTCACGGGCGAACGCCCATTGATATCCACCACTTTACCACTTCGCAATAGCAAGGCTGCACTCGAAGCTGTTACCGTAGCGGGTGTAGCAACAGGACGCAATTCCAGCAACACCCAATCCACCATAGGGTCAGCAAGCGGACTCACTAGGCTGCTTACTAGACTAGTGCCTGCATTGTAAGGCGTATGCCCAAGCGCGCTATAGGGTTCTGCTATGGGTAGTAAGTTAGCAGTGTTCAAATCTGGTGCCATACTTATGCCACTTAGTGGCCCTTCCAAAAAGACTTTTGCATCTACACAAGCTGCATTGGGCAAAGGCGCGACCACAGACACCGTAATATTCGTAGGATTAAAATTGAGCATAATATGCGTACCTACAATAGCTGCAATTCCCGTGATAGAAACGGAAGGCACACCTGTGTACGAACTAAAGGTCATAATGGTATATTCCTCTCCTATACAAGGCGTAAAATTATCAAAATCCAATACAAAGGTGCCATTTAATGTGGCCGTACCTGTAATGTTAATAATGTCATGTCCAACTCCTACGCCAGCATTATTATTGATATTGACCAAATATCTACCATCGAATGCTTGCGAAAAATTGCCATTTAGGGTATGCGTTCCAGCGTCCGTATCCGTATCAGGCGAAAACAAACCACTTTGTTGCGTAAAATTACCATTGATGACTCCTATCCCATTATATTGACAAGTAGCGTCCGTTTGGTAGGAAGCGTTATTATTCATCACACCATTGTTGGTATAAATACCGCCAAAATTTTGAAATATGGCAAAAGGGTTATTATCAATGCGTCCCGTTCCATCATTCATCAAAGTTCCCATATTGATAACCCTAGAGTAATTATCCAAAAAACCACCGAGGTTTTGAAAATCTCCAAAATTGGATATGCTACCTGTATTATCAAAATCAGCACGATTGATGATTTTACCGTGGTTGTTAATAGCTGCACTATTATTATCGAACATATTTCGGTTTTCAATACAGCCAAACACCTCAATTAGCTCCAAATTATTCAATCTACCTTCTACTATAAGCGTCGTGCCAGCAAGTATTGTACAGCTTGCTCCATCGTTGATAGTAGCTATATCACCACTTGGAAGTGTAGTACCTGGATAGGAAGGCGACCAATTGGCAGCATCCGTCCAATTACCTGTACCTGAGTAGAGATAATTCACAGCTTGTAGGTTAATGAAAAAGCAAAAGCAGAGCATGGAAGACAGCAAATTCTTCATATCATTATTGTTGAGTTAAAGAATGAGAAAAGCATGACTTGTCCCAAAAGACATCGTTATTTCTTATCCCTTAAAAATGTGATACAATACACGTGTGTGTATACAAGAAAGCAAGTAGCTTAGGAATGAATATGGAATACGTTTGTAAATTTAGAGTAGCTGATTTGTTCTTAGTTGTTGATTTTGAAACTGGAAGTTTACCTGCCTGACGGCAGACAGGTCTAGATAAGTAACCAATTTAAAAGTGAGCAATAAGGATAAATCAGCAATATAAATTA
>JAHDCQ010000097.1:3244-16881 GCA_020629845.1 Saprospiraceae bacterium
AGATAAGTAACCAATTTAAAAGTGAGCAATAAGGATAAATCAGCAATATAAATTACGAGTGTATTTTACACACATTCCTGTAAATGAAGGGAACTTAATGAATGAAGGTAGTTTGATTTATTAGTGTCAATGATTTTAAACAAGTATTGTATTTAATTTAAACAAATATAAAATAAATTCATTAGAAAAACAAGTTTATATAAATGCGAACGCCCAATTCAGCTATGCCCTGAATTGGGCGTTCTATTATTTCGTCGCCTAGCTGTGAAGCACTTATCCTTCAATATACTTCACAGGAGAATTGGTATTATAGAAGAAAAATGCCCATTTATCGGCTTGTTCCTCTATTATCTTAGAAGTTGGTTTGCCTGCTCCGTGTCCTGCATCAGTTTCGATACGAATAAGTACTGGATTTTCGCCTTTGTGCGAAGCTTGTAGCTGGGCAGCAAACTTGAATGAGTGTGCTGGCACTACTCGGTCATCGTGGTCGGCCGTAGTGATGAGGGTAGCAGGATATTGTACTCCCTCTTTCAGATTGTGTAGGGGTGAATAGGCGTGTAGATTATTAAAATGCACTTTGGAACTGTCAGCACAACCATACTCAGGAATCCAACCTTTACCCACCGTAAATTTATGATAGCGCAGCATATCCATCACTCCCACGGCTGGGAAAGCAGCAGCAAATAATTCAGGCCGCTGGGTCATGCAAGCACCTACTAATAAACCACCGTTTGAGCCACCTGCAATAGCTAACTTTTCGGGAGATGTATAAGCTTTCGCTACCAGATGTTCGGCTGCAGCAATAAAGTCATCAAAGACATTTTGTTTATTCAGTAACATACCTGCTTGGTGCCATTCTTCGCCGTACTCGCCGCCGCCTCTAAGATTCGCCATAGCAAACACACCACCATTTTCTAGCAAAATCAAGCTAGAAGGATTAAAGCTTGGCGTAAGGCTTACATTGAAACCACCATAGCCATAGAGGTAGGTCGGGTTTTGTCCATTTAGTTTTATGTCTTTTTTATGCACCAAAAACATGGGTACTTTCGTACCATCTTTACTTGTAAAAAAGACTTGTTTCTCCACATAATCTTCAGGATTAAATTTCAAATCCGTTTTGAAGAATTGCTCTGTTTTGCCTGTAGCAATATCGTACTTAAATATAGTAGATGGATAAGTGAAGGAAGAAAACGAATAAAACAGCACCTCATCTTCTTCTCGACCACTAAAACCACCTGCACTACCTAAACCAGGAAGTTCTATTTCACGCTTATTTGTCCCATCATAATCCATCTGATAGTAACGGTCAGTAGCATCCTGTAGATAATTGACAAATAATTGCTTACCACCCGTGCTAATACTTTGGAGTAAATGTTCGCTTTCAGGAATAATATCCTTCCAGTTTTCAGCACTTGGGTTTGCTATATCTACTTCAATCAGGCGATATTTTGGTGCATCAATATCGGTAAGCACCAAAAATTTACCATCCACATGCTTAATAACCTGACTCTTATTATCGTATCCTTTAAATAGCAGTTTCCAGTCACGTCCAGCATCCAAATCCATATAATAGGTAGCGTAGCCATTCGTACCAGGTCGGGCATATAGTATCAAGAAACGCTCATCTTCTGTAGTGCTTGCATTATGATACATATTTGGGGCATTCTTATCTTCATACACTAAGGTATCCTCTGATTGCGGCGTACCTAAACGATGATAATATACCGAATGAAACTTATTACTCCCTGAAAGTTCTGTTCCTTCTTGTGGTGCTGGGTAACGACTATAAAAGAAGCCATTCTTGTACCAAGATGCACCCGAAAATTTCACCCATTTCAACACATCGGGCAATTCTTTTTTAGTAGCCACTTCCATTACTCGAAACTCGCGCCAATCTGAGCCCGCATCCGCTTGCGAAATGGTAACATATTTAAAATCATCCGAAAAACCTGCTAAATAAATAGCCGTAGTACCGTCTTCAGAATAAGTATTGGGGTCTATAAAAACCTCAGGCTCACCATCTAATCCTTTTTGATAATAGATGACAAACTGATTTTGTAAGCCTTCTTTTTTGTAGAAAAAATAATAATCGCCGGCTTTGAAAGGAGAGGAAAGTTTGGGATAATCGTATAGTTCGGCATAGCGTTGTTCTATTGCCTCCCGATAATGAATCTGGTCTAAGTAGCCAAAGGTAGCTTTATTCTGCGCTTGTACCCAAGCTGTCACATCGGCTGCTGTATCAATCTCCAACCAGCGGTATGGGTCATCTATATTAGCACCAAAGTAGTCATCACGCTGCTCCACTTTTTTAGTAGTGGGGTAACTGACAGGTATTACAGAATTTTTATCCGATGCAGGTGTTTCGGTCTGCTCGTTTTGTTTGCAAGCTGCTGCTAGTATCATAATTAGTACGAATAACTGCAAGTATCGCATCATGAGTTTTGCTTTTAATTGGAAAAAGAATATGCAAATTTAATTAAAAGCAAATCACAAAACACGACTTTTATTTTTCATTAATTGCTGCTCTATTAAGGCTTGGGCGTTCAAAGTTCGTGTAAATATTAATAAAATTAACAATACATTAAAAACAATAATATGTATATTATCTGATAACTAGTTACAATTATACATATTTTATCTTTTTTATATTTAATTAAAAACCACTGGTGATAATATTTTAACACAGCTTTGCTTTTAAGCAGACAATTTGATGTCAAAGAAATTTAATGTTTACACATATGAAACAAAGCTAGAATATTTATTTTCAATAGCTTGTGTGCGCACAATAAAACATCATTTCTAAAAATATATAAAATTGATGATTTACGTACTCTTACACAGAGTAGGAAATAAGACGTAAACAAAACATGCCTCTATGTAAAAATAAACATGTCAAAAATACTAGTAGTTTGCCGAGTAAAAAACTACATTTACCCATTTATTGAATAGAATATCCACCTATGCGAATATCATCAAATCTAACTTTGTTCTACAAATTTTTTCTGCCGATTTTTTGGATCGTTTTCTTTGGCGCAGTCACCGTCACTATATGGGCTTTGTCTGTACGCATAGGCAATTTATCTCCTATGACGTTTGCAATCATCGCCACAATATTCTATTTGGCAGGTATATTATTTTTCTACTGGGCCACCCTTCGGTTACACCGCATCGAAATAGATGAAAACTATATTTATATCAGCAACTATTTTAAACACTATCGTTACCTTCACAAGGATATTGAAAAAATCATACGTAAAAAACGACCAATCTTCTCTACTGCCCAAGTTCACTTGAAAGGAAAAGGCTCTTTAGGAAAGCGTATTCGATTTATTCCTTCTAGCTCTTTATTTGATGATTTTTTTCAAGGACGCTCTAATTTAGCGTTTCCTATAGAGGATATATGAATGGGCAAAATAGCGTTAAAACTTAGCTACAGCAGATAGCAAAATGTCTACTTTCAAAAATTTCTGTTTTAGTACTTATTTAATGCAACTAAATTAGGCAAACAAAAAACATTTTTTAGATTTTGCCCCCCTCAGCAAGGTGTTGCATGTTTGGATTTCAATAGATTTATTCGTACATTTAATTATTGATTATCAATAAATTAGATATTGTTTAAGAGATAGTATTAAATCTTGTAATTAGCTTAAACAAACTATAAACAAACAAAAAATAACATGAGTCAAATACCTCATATTGCGGTAATATTGACCGATGCCAATCGTAAAATTATCTGGGTAAACGAAGACTTTACCCAGATAACGGGCTATGCATTGAATGAGGTATTAGGAAAAAAGCCGAGCCTATTACAAGGAAAAGAGTCCGAAGCAGAGGCAATAAGTCGGATTCGGGAAGGATTAGAACATTTAGTGGTCATAAAGGATGAAATCACGAATTATCGTAAAAATGGAGAACGATACTTATGCAAATTAGTCATTCATCCAATACTAGATGCAGATCATAGCTTGACCCATTTTATCGCATTTGAAGTAGATGGTGACGCTGTAAAGGACGATAGCATTTTACCCCTCTTAAGCTCCGAAGAAAAGTATAAATCTAGTAGCTTAAGAGGCGTTGAGGAAATTAAATTGTATTATCGCCTACGCGACCTCTTACGCACCAAACATAGCTATTTAGATCCAGATTTATCGCTCAAATATATAGCGGATGAACTTGCCACGAATACCAAATATCTATCTCAAGTTGTAAATCGCCAATCAGGGCATAATTTTCAGTATTTCATTAATACCTATCGCATAGAAGAAGTGAAACAAAAAATAATGGATGAAGACTTCCAGCATCTCACTCTATATGGTATTGCCCGACAGTGTGGTTTCAAAAATAAATCTACTTTTTATAAAGTTTTCAAAGAGATAACAGGCTACACGCCTAAGGCTTTTATTAAAGTGACACGCAAACCCAAAAACTAAACATAACTGTCCACATTCACGAATACAGACCTACCATTTAGATAATTCGTTGATTTAGAGGCTTTTTCTGACGACCTTTAGAGAAACAAAGCGGATATGTAAAATTATCTCTCTTTGATTCAATCATTAGACTTTATTCACAAAAATTGTTACGAGTTAAAAATGCTCTTTTCTGCTCTATTTTCGTTTCAAAAATGCTCAATATACACGGCATAAATCCACTTTTTTTACCTCAATAGAACAAAAAAGACCTATTTTTCTTCAATAACAAATTTTGTAAATAAAGTCTATTATAAACAAACAAAATGTCAAAAGTCAGACCATGGTTAGGACTCTATTTATGGATGAATAAAGAACGACAGGAGGAAATTGCAGCTATTTGGGAAGCCAAAGATGTAGAGCTACATCTAGCTGAACGGCATGCCTTATCCAATAAAGGTGCAAAAATTGTTCAGTTACCCAAAAGGAATAATTTAAAAGCTAAATAACTACTCCAACACCCGATGAAAACGCAATAAATGTTGTGGTGCTTGCTCATTGTATACACAAAGAATCAATACCCGCTTCTTCCGACGGTCGGCTGGAAAAAGAATTTTTATGGGATTGTGTACATAACCGTTATCTTCAAACAACAAAATCTGCTTATTACGTGTATGTAGCCGAAAACGCTGTAAGTCTTCTACCGTTTCAGGCAATGGTACATCTTCATAGCCTTCTTCGGCTAAAAACTGCCGCACCATCTCATAAGAAGCAGACAGATTAGAGCCTGCAAATACCGTCCGATATTCCCAACCATCGCTTGTTCCGCCCATATATTCCTCTCCTGCTGATGGAAATTCCGCTCGAAGTGCCATGAATTCGTGATTTTACTTCTAAATTTAGCGTTTGAAAATGCAAAGAATAAGTACGCTGCGTACTTCCAATTTCGTTTTGCAAACATCAAAAATAAAGCTTATTCTAGCAAATAAACAGAAATCATCATGCGATTAATTTTTACATTATTATTCCTTATTGTAGCTTGTAGTCTAAGTTGGGCACAAGAAGTACCAAGTATATTTCCACAAGCTTGGGAAGGCAAGTGGCAAGGCGAATTAAAGATTTACAATGCTAAAGGGTTAGCCCAAAAAATCCCGATGGAGCTACATATTCTTCCTATTGATACTTCTGAAAGTTTTACTTGGAGTATTATTTATGGAGAAGATAAGGAAAAAGGACTGCGTCCTTACGAACTAAAAATAGTAGATGCCGAAAAGGGGCATTATATAGTGGATGAACATAATTCTATCTTGCTGGATGCGTACTTATTGGGTGGAAAACTATTTGAACGCTTCTCCGTAATGGGTAGCATGCTATTGGCTACTACCGAATTGCGTGATGATGTGCTATATTATGAGATTATATCGGGCAGTGAAACCGCCGTCAATACTACGGGCGATACAAAAGTAGATGAAGAGGACATTCCAGCAGTTGGTTCATTCCCGATAGTAGTGCGTCAATACGCAGAATTGAAGCGTATGGAAGAATAATTTATCGCTCAACACTACTATTTCAATGGAACACGTTTCATTGGATGTCAGATAATTTTTTTTCACAAAAAAACATACATTGAGAAATTTTATACTCTTTCTAGTAACACTTTGGTGGGCGTGTCCCATTTTCGCACAAGAAACGGTAAGCGAAACCGATACGACCATCTATGTGGTAGCAGAACAAGCACCACTATTTCCACTTTGTAATCAGCTAGATACTACTTATGCTGCTAAGACAAAATGCACACAAGAATTTCTATTAGCTTTTGTCTACAAAAATGTACAATACCCTATGGAAGCTCGGCAAGCGGGTATCGAAGGTACGGTGGTAGCGAGTTTTGTAGTAGAACCAGATAGCACGGTATCGAATGTCAAAATACTGAAAGACATTGGAGGTAATTGTGGTGCGGCGGTCACCTATGTTATTAGTGCGATGAATGAAGTAGGTTTGCGCTGGGTACCAGGCAAAGTAAATGGCAAAGATGCACGTACGCAAATGACTTTGCCCATAAAATTCAAGCTGGAAGAACCACTACCTTATGTAATGAGTGGCTTGGATACGATTTATAAGCAATTAGATACACCACTTGGCTATAAAGGCGGTTCGGAAGCCTTCACGCAACACTTGAAGACAACAACAACTTATCCAGCATCCGCAGAGGAAAGCTGTGCCATTGGGTATATTGATGTACAATTGCTGGTACAGCCTGATGGCATCGTAAAAATCCTTGAATTGTTGGACTATAATAATCTTGGGCTAGACTTTCAATTGGAAGCTACTAATGTAGCATTAGCTACTAGCGGACAATGGGAAATTGCTACTTATAAAGGGCGTAAGGTTCCAACTACATCCGATATGCGTATTGATTTTTTACCTCCAAATGCTACAGCTTGTAAACAAACGATTGCCGATTTTGAACAAGCGAATGCTTTAGCTATAGAAGCCGTGACACTTTATGGGGCTGAAGATATAGAAGGAAGTATTCAAAAATATACAGCAGCCTTACAACTCTTTCCAAATCATGCTGAATTTTTGGCTTCTCGTGGACAAGGCTATATTGAATTGAAGGAGTTCAAAAAAGCCTGCAATGACTTGAGTCAAGCTGCACAAATACTAGGAGTATCTTGGTATGACAACTTACTAATGGTAATTTGCCGAGCGGAAGAAAGCGAAGAATAAAATTTGTTTTTCTAAAGCTTGAACACAAAAAACACGGCATTTTTCCTGTTTTTTGCACATAAGTTAGTATGTTAGTTCTAACGTTACTATTCGGGTATAGATTAATTTCATTTCTAGAATGGTTCAATAGAAAGTATAGCCGAGTAGTGACGTTCTAACATTACAAAATGAAAAACATCATAAACAATGACGAATAGACAAAGGCTGTTTTACGGTAGTTGTTTCGCTTTAATTACGACTGCGCTTTCTTTTAGCCTACGCGCTGGCATTCTGCCCCAACTCATGGAAGACCTCAACCTCAATGCCGAACAATTGGGCAATATCAACTCGATGTGGTTCTTTGGTTTCCCTGTTTCTATGGTCATAGGTGGGCTCATCTATCATTCCGTAGGAGGTAAAAGCATTATGCAATTCGCCTTTTTCGCACATGCCATTGGTATTATCATGACTATTTATGCAGGCAGTTATGAAGGACTTATGCTTTCGACTTTCTTGATTGGCTTGGGAAATGGTTGCACAGAGGCGGCTTGTAACCCAATGATTGCAGATGCGTACGAAGGCAATATGATGAGCAAAATGATGAACCGCTTTCACATGTGGTTTCCAGGCGGTATCGTGCTAGGTAGTTTAGCTTCTTATTTTATGACCAATCTTGGAGCAAGCTGGCAAACCCAGATTTGGCTCATTATGATACCAACTATTATTTATGCCGTACTTTTCTGGGGACAATCTTGGCCAAAAGCACGAGCAGTAGAAGCAGGTACTTTATCAGGCAATCTCAAAGCGATGCTTACGCCTTTGTTTATATTTATGATGGTCTGCATGTGGTTTACAGCGCAAAGCGAATTTGGCCCAACACAATGGGTAGAACTTATACTGAAAAGTAGTGGCGCGACACCTATGCTTGTACTAGCCCTTATCACAGGAACAATGGCAGTAGCGCGTTATTTTGGTGGCGAAATGGTGCATCAGTTCAATACGACGGGCGTATTATTAGGCTCGGCTGTTCTAGCGGCTTTAGGTTTGTTCCTATTTACACAAATTACAGGGCCTGCGGTATATGGCGTAGCGATAATCTTTGCATTGGGTGTAGCTTATTTCTGGCCAAACATGATCGGTTTTGTAGCCGATTATATACCGAAGAGTGGTGCATTGGGGATGTCCATAGTAGGAGCTGTTGGGATGCTTTCTTCGTACTTCATGCAGCCTATTATCGGACGCTGGATTGATGGCAATAGAGTGGCTGGAGAAACAAAAGGTTTGACTGGTCAAGAACTCGAACTCTTTACAGGACAAGAGACGCTGACAACAATGATTGGATTTCCAGCCATTTTAATTGTCTTATTTACCATATTATACTTCTGGATGCGGGGTAAAGAAAAAGCACATGCTTAACATGTAGTGAATGATTGCTAAGCTTAAACGAAGGCTTAGCAATCATTTTTTACTTACTCCAAAACGATAAATAGTACTCGTCTTGTACACCTCATTAGGACGCAATAAAGTAGATGGAAAATCTGCTTGGTTTGGCGAATCAGGATAGTGCTGTGTTTCCAAACAAAAACCTGCATGTTTGCCATAAGCAATGCCATTTTTCCCCACATCACGTCCATCTAAAAAATTTCCTGTATAGAATTGAATAGCAGGTTCTGTGGTCAAAACACTTAACGTTCTGCCCGTTTCAGCTTCATATACAGTAGCAGCAATTTTCAGCTTCTCCCCTACTCTATTCAATACAAAATTATGGTCATAACCATGTCCACCGAAACGCAATTGTTCGTTATCCTCACCTATACGCTCCCCTATAGATATTGCCTTCCTAAAGTCAAAAGCCGTGCCTTCCACCTTAGCCACCCCAACAGGAATCAGCGTACTATCTACGGGCGTGTATTGTGCTGCATCTATCATTACTTGATGGCTTAATACATCCCCACTTCCTGCACCTTTCAGATTAAAATATGCATGATTGGTGAGATTACAAACCGTTGGCTTGTCGGTGGTAGCTTCATAGTCCATGCGAAGCTCATTCGCATTGTTAAGTGTATAGGTCACTTTCACTTTCAAATTGCCTGGATAGCCCTCTTCCATATCAGGACTCGTGCGTGTGAGTTCCACACCAACTACATCCTCTTTTTCTATGGAATTCGCTGTCCAAAAATGCTTATCAAAGCCTTTAATGCCGCCATGTAGGGCATTTTTGCCATTATTTTGAGCAAGCGTATAGGCTGTTTCATCAATACTAAACTTGCCGTTCGCAATGCGATTGCCATAGCGTCCAATGATTGCACCAAAGTAAGGATGCTCCCCTTGATAGCTTTTGAAATCATCAAAGCCAAGCGTAATATCCGTCAGTTTTCCATCGCGGTCAGGTGTACGAATAGCTGTAATTATGCCTCCAAAATTGATAATATCTACTTCAAGGCCATTCGTATTTTTTAAGCGAAACAAATCCGCTTCGCCGAAGCCTTCTTGATGTAGTTGTAGTTGCATTTGATTGTCGTTGTTTTCCGTTTTCTGCTGTTGCTGGCAAGCTAGACATAAGCCTAGTATTGCAAAAATATAGTAGCGCATAGTGATACGTTAAGATGAAGCTTAAAGGTACGACTCCTAAAGAAGAATGCAAATATGCTACTAATGCTTGCGCCCCTTTGCCTGCCCTGAACGTACCGATTCATTCAGCTTATCCTGTGCTTTTTTTTCTTTTTTGCTTAAAATACCTGCATCTATACGCTCCAAATCGGGCTGCCCCGCATCTATCCAAGCCGAAAGCCACACATCGCCGAGGGCTTTCACCGCCGCGCACATCCGCGTTTCCACCATACCACTCAAGCGATCGTGATAAGCAGCAGCATAATCCGTGCAGTAGGTACGAATGGTCGTATTAGAGCGTTCCTCAAAACAATACTGTTGGTCTTCTGGAAAAATTCGACTCAAATCTTTTTCTATCAATAAAACCGAATCTACAAGTACATGACTTTCCAAAATAATATCCCAAAAATAGCTTTGCGGATTATCAATATAAGCCGCTTTGCCTACGAAAAAATCATAGTCTTTATCTGCATATATTTCTGGCAAACGGCTCTCCCAAAACGCATGTATACCTACTTGGTCGGTGAGTTGTCCATTATAATTTACGGTAGTGTGTAGCGGCACGTGGGCATCGCCTACATAGTGACCAATTTCGGTAGAAAGGCGCAAGATGCGACGGTAATCCTTCTGCTCAAAAGCATCCACCAAGCGATAATACATTTGTACCAAATTATAAGGGCACATGCCATATTCCGAAAAGCGGTCTATCGCAAATGCACTTTGGCAATCAATATCATCCGCCAATATAGCATTTAAAGAATCACACGAAATCGTCCATTCATCATCATAGTATTTGGGTAAGATATTTTGCTTAAAAAAGTCCCTATAAGCATTCGCATTTTCGGCATCCTGTAGTTCTATTTTCGGCATTTTATCCTTGCCAAAAAGATGCAAGGTATCACCTTCGGTATTGATAGCATACACATCGGTGTACTTCTGCAAAGCATCTGTACGATTGCGCGGCACTTCCTCAAAAGGATACGCTCCCCAATGGTCGAGGTCAATGTAATGACGTACTGCTTCGTGCTTAGACGCATAGCGTCGCTTATCGGGATCCACGGCATGTTCGGTGATAAATTCAATGTTTTTCTTATAAAAAACCACCATATCCGAAGGCAAGGTAAAAACAGCCATCCGATTGATACGCCGATGCCCAAAAAAGCCCCAAGTGTCGCAAGTTGGCAAAGTCGCCGAGCTGCATATTAGAAGTATAGAAAGAGAAATTATATATTTCATAGCCGTAAAACTCGTAAAATTGTGCAGTATCGCACATAAAGCCTCCGTTAAATATTTTCTAATTTTGAAGAAATTCTGATACAAATGTCGCGTATTATATTCATTCTAACACTTTTTAGCTTTACTCAAATTGTACAAGCTCAAACTGACCTTAGTTTTGAGTTTCAAGCCTACCCTACTGGTTTAGTGCCAGGCATTCGGATTGCCAAGCTTTTTCAAGAGCAACATGCTGTGCATCTAAGGCTCGGTTACAATTGGATTCGGCATCAAGACTTTGGCGTGCATGAAGATGAACGAGGCGATGGCTTTGGTGGCACGCTTGGCTATCGTCGCTATTTCAGTCCAAATTATGAAAAATGGTTCGCAGGTGTTCGTTCTGACCTTTGGTTTAATGAATTGACATGGAAAGATAATATTGGAGGAGTAGATGAAATAACTGGCGTAAGTAATATTATCGTTGTGCAACCTACGGTAGAAGGTGGCTATTTGTTTCTATTGGGAGATGGCAGCACTTTTGTAGCTCCTTCTGTGGGATTTGGCTTGGAGATAAATGTAAAAACAGAAGGCGCAGAAGTAGGGCAAGGCGCGATTTTGTTGCTTGGATTTTCGTTTGGAAAACGATTTTAAGTAAGAATGTGCCAATAAATGAGGTTAGTTTAATCGAGCTATTATTTCGTTTAAAGCCATTTTTGCCTCCTTCATCACAGGCAGAATTGGCCATATATGAGGCATATTTTTTCCTTCAATCACTTCAATATCTACTTTAGCCTTGATTAATTTTTGAATAGCCAATTGCTGGTCAGCGTAAAAAATATCGTTTTCAGCCAGCAGAAAAATTGTTTTAGGGAATTTATCAAAGCTTCCATAGAGCGGTGAAATCATTACATCTTGTAAATCATTATTTTCAGCACACATTTTTTTCGCGCTAAGTACACCCGTTTTAGATAGCATTGGGTCTATGGCATCTAATTGTTCTATTTTTGGATTGGACAAAGTGGCATCCATTACGGGAGAAATAAGTATGATTTTAAGCGGTAAATTCACATTCTTTTGGATTAATCTTTGTGTTAAGGCTGCAATTAATGTACCACCGACGGAGCTTCCTAGAAGAATGATTTGGTTTGCTGCATATTTTTCCAATGCGGTAGCATATATTGAATCAATATTTGCCGATATTTCAGAAATTTTCGCTTCTGGAGCTTTTGGATAATCACACACCCAAATCGTCTCCTTTGTTTGTGTAGCGATTGCTTGAGCAGTATCCCAATGATGCTGTGCTGGTCCAGAAATAAATGCACCACCAGGGATAAATAGAATTAAACGATTAGCATTTTTATTTAACTGCACTTCAGTAACTAAAGTGTTTAATACCTTAAATTTGCGAGTTGTATTTTTTTTGAAAAATTTGCCTTTTGGAGTATGAACATCAGCTCGTCTTATTTTTTTAAAGTCTATGGGGTCTTTACTAAAATCTTTTTTCAGCCCCTTGAGCTTAAGCACGAATAAGGTAATATAATAGGATAAGCTTTGTTTCATTGCATCGTTTTTTCTGTACCTTCAGGCAATTTATAGGCATAAATAAAACAAATTATCATTTTTTCAAAATCATCTAGCGAAACAGACTAGTGCATCATTCAAAGATATGTACCATCCTTATCCTTCAAAGATTTTCCATGGTAATGCTGTTTCGTAGAATAAAGGATAAAGAATGTTAAAGTGTACTAAAATCATTTTCAGAGAATACAATTTAAGTAGTTTTATCATTCTTTATGCAAGAAGCAATATTCTAAAAGAACTATTAGTAAGTATGAATCAAATTCAAAAAGCAAAATTTCTTTTTTCTTTTTTATTCTTAAGTTTTCACTGCTTTATATATGCTCAAAAACAGAGTGAAGTTAACTGGGCAGTTTCTACCAATGCAGTTATTTCTGGCATTAATTACTACGCGCCAATTGTAGAGTTTTTAGACTATTTTCATATATCCCCTTTGGCAGGTTACAGCGCAGTTATAGATATGAGTGTTCCCTTTAAAAAAGGTAAAGATTTTTCTTGGTATGCGAATGCTGGTTATTTAAAAAGTGGATTCAAAGGACGACACTATATAGCCACTATCGAAGAAAACGAAAACATGCCTTCTACTCATCCATTTCGACATGAGGAATGGTCGAATATTAATTTTAATCACCTTACCTTAGGGGGATTTATCGGCTATAAGCGCGGCAAGATTAACTTACAATTGGGAGGTAAAATCCTATATCTGATTCGTACAACTGAAAGTCAGCAAACCGTCTTTTTGACTCAAGAATCATCTGCTAATATTTTTGGGGAATCAAAGCGATTTCCAGTAAAAGGCTTTAGAAAATGGGATATAGGTCCACAGATTAATATTGAAATATTATTTTGGAAAAACCTCTTCTTCAATACCTCTTTTTATTACGGTTCTAATGAAGTGACAGGCACTCCAAGTACACGTTTTTTAGAAAAACGTGTTTACACAGAAATAGGATTAAAGTATTATTTTTGCCTACTCCCTTAAAACGCATATTTATGAAACAGATATTTATTTTTTCCTGTTTGTTATTACTGTTTCCTCTCCTGCTTAGAGGGCAAATTAGAGTAGGTTTTAATGGTGGCATCACTTACTCAAAGGCATTAAATGTAGCTGAATATTCT
>JAHDCQ010000098.1 GCA_020629845.1 Saprospiraceae bacterium
GCGCGCATGAGTTGTCCCATAAAAAAGCCCTGTAAACCTTTCTTTCCATTGCGATAGGCCTTCACCTTATCTGGGTGTTGAGCAAGGATGTCATCTATCAATTTTTCTAAGAAATCGGCATCATCGGACTGAAGTAAGTCCAGTTCTTTTGCAAGTTGCAGGGGCGGAGTATTGGGCTGTTTCAGTAGGGCAGGAAAGAGGCGTTGATAGGCCATGCTATTGCTGACTTTGCCCTCGTCAATCAATTGAATGAAAGCCGCTAATTGCTTAGGGGAAACAGGAAATGCTTTCGCAGAAATACCCTGTTCTTTTGTGTAGGGCATGATTTTATTAATGGTCAAATTGGCTGCTGCTTTATAGTTTTTGGTAGCTTTGGTAAGGGCTTGGAAAAATAAAGCTGTATCGCGCTCTTCCGTGATGAGTTTGGCATCATAATCGGAGAGCTGGAAGCCCGTCGTGAAACGTTCGTACAGCACGTGGGGGAGAGGAGGAAGCTGCGCGGCTAGCTCTTTGATATAAGCAGGCGTTAGTTTGATAGGTGGCAAATCAGGCTCTGGAAAATAGCGATAATCGTGGGCATTTTCTTTGCTTCGGAGTGGGGAGGTGATGCCCGTAGCAGGGTCGAAATGTAGCGTATTTTGTTGCACTTCGCCGCCTGATTCTATCAAGTCTACTTGCCGCTTGAATTCGTACTGAATTGCCTTACGTGCAAAACGCATGGAATTCAAGTTTTTGATTTCGCAGCGTTGTCCAAATTCCGTCGCGCCCTTTAGCCGCACGGAAACATTCACATCGCAACGCAGCGAACCTTGCTCCATATTGCCATCCGAAATATCGAGATAGCGCACCAATTGGCGCAGGGCATTCATGTAGGCATCCACTTCTTCGGCAGAGCGAAAATCAGGTTCGGACACAATTTCTAATAGTGGCGTGCCTGCTCTATTGAGGTCAATAAAGCTGTGATTGGGCGACATATCATGGATGGATTTACCTGCATCTTCTTCCATATGGATGTGATGAATCCGAATCGTTTTCTCATAATTATCTACCCGAATTGGTACATAGCCGCCTATGCAAATCGGAATTTTGTCTTGTGTGATTTGGTAGCCTTTCGGCAAATCGGCATAGAAGTAGTTTTTTCTATCAAAGCGATTTTCTAGCTTAATGTCGCAGCCCAATGCAATGCCTAGGCGCACCGCATATTCAATCTGTTTGGTATTAGCGCGTGGCAAAGTGCCTGGATAGGCTAAAGAAATAGTACTGATTTGCGTATTGGGAGCTTGCCCGAATGTAATGGCATCTGCACAGAAGGCTTTACTCTGTGTGGAGAGTTGCACATGGGTTTCCAATCCAATAACAAGTTCGTATTTATCGTAAATAGACATGGCTAGAAAAATGCGTAGTTCAAATAAAAGAGTGGACAGGCGACTTTAGAGTCGCCTGTCCACTAGATTAATTTCCGCTTGGCTGAAAAGCAGGGTCATTTTCTGGACGGGTATATTCTTTCGACTTTTTACGCAACACAGTCGTATATCGCTTCGGATTGAGGCGTACATCTTGCATCAATAAGTCCACATTTTTAGCTGTGCGATTGAGGCGGTCGTATAAGTCGCTATCATTGATAAGCTTCGCCATCGTGCCATCGCCTTGCTTCACTTGCGTAATAATGCCTGAAAGCTCTGCAATGGCTTTGTCGGTACTAGCTAGTGTAGAGTTTAGGCTATTAATTGTCCCTTCTGTAGAGCTTAAGGTTTCTGATAAGTCCAGACCCGATAGTTGCTTGCTGAAGGTATCGGCATTTACAATGATAGATTCGATTTCTGCATTGCGTTTTTCGAGCGTATTGGTTAGCACCTCTACATCGCGTACCATATCATCAATGCGCCCTGCATTGCGATTGATAAGCGAATTCAAGCTGGCAGTAGTCGCTTTGAGGTTTTGTAGCACTAGGTCCACATCTGCCATTGTTTTGCCGATAGCTGAATTTTCGTCGCCTGCCGATTGGCTTAGGGAGTCAATGACTTCGCCCATGCCTTCTTTCACTACATCTACATATTCTTTTACATCTTCGGGCGAACCCACCATATTGGCTACTACGCCTTTGAGACTACCTTTTAAGTAATCGCCATTTTTGACACAGTTTGCTCCATTACAAGGCCCATCAAATTTCAAAATCACGCGCTTTTCGCCTAGAAAATCGGTAGTTGCAATCTCTGCAATAGTAGAAGTAGGAATAGGTAAATCTTCCTTTATGGTTAATTCTACAATTACCGTCTTTAAGTCCTCTGGCTTGAGGTATACATCCGTTACTGTGCCTACCTTTACGCCACTTCTTGATACTGTTGTGCCTTCTCGCAAGCCACCTACATCAGCATATTCTGCATAGAGGACTTTATCGCTTTCTAGAATATTGCGCCCTTGCACAAAACGATAACCCCAGAATAGGAGTAGAAAGGTCACAATAGCTAGCAATCCAATTTTTGCTTCGTTTGACATGAAATACTCGATTTTAGAACAGCCATAAAAAAATCCAAAACTGAGGATAGTTGCTGCTTAAGGGACGAGGAAAATAATAACCTACGCATTTGAGTTAGTCTTTTTTTCTTCTTCTGCGTTATGAAAATCCTTATGTCCCGATAGCTATCGGGAAGGCTATACGCGGTTTTCATGCCTTGAAGAAGAAAAAACACCTACCTCATTTTGCGTAGTTTATTTTTTTCCTCGCCCCTAATTTCGCAAAGTTAACGCAAATAAAAGTAGTATATATGAGTTTGGAGTGGATTTATACCAATTTCGTAGCAATAAAAACGCCCGTTCTACAATAAGAACAGGCGTAAGGTTTTAACTTATTTTCTGAAAAGACCCAGATTGTATTGAGTTAAAAGGACAAAAACAGAGTGCTTTAATGAACTCAATGATAAACTGGTGTCTTGATTTTAATAAATGGAAGAGTTACTTAAGAAAGTAAAAGTAGATTTTACAATATGCATTTTATGACAGTGCGTATAAGCTTAATTCATTCAGAAAATAATATATTGTACTACTTTACCACAAAAAATCTAAGCCTTTTTAAACAAGTATTGCCAAAGTTACATTAGAAAGTTGGAAAAATCTAGAGCAAAGGAACGAACGGTAGGTTTCATTCGACCATCGGCCAAAATTATACTTTTTGTCCCTCCATTTTGTGCTTTTTTAGCTTAATTCTTCATCAAAATGTGCTTTAGCACTTCTTCCATGAAGTCTTCTTTCTTTCTGCGTGCCACAGGAACATGAGAATTATCGCTCATGACTACTAAGCCTTCTTTTGAATAACTAATTATTTCTTTAGTATTGATGATATGTGATTTATGTGTACTGTAAAAGCCATAACTTTCCAGCATTTCCTTAAAGTTGCCTAAGTTATGAGAGCTGATTAGGGGTTTTCTGTCTTTGAGGTGCAATCGGGTATATTTTTGCCAGCCCTCACATCGAATAATATCTCCTACCCGAATGAGTTCGTATTGTCCTCCTACTGCTACGGCGAATTTGGTATCCTGATTGCCTATATTATTGATGTTATGTTTGAGGAGGTTGTACATTTGTGCCTTTTCTTTATTGTTAATTCGGTCTTTGGCTTTTTCTACCGCCCGTATTAAGTCTTCCGTAATGACAGGTTTCAGCAAGTAGTCCACAGCACTAATTTTTAGTGCATCAAGTGCATAGTCATTGAAGCCAGTCACAAAAACGACTTCAAAGTCGAGGGTTTCAAATTTATCCAATAAATCAAAGCCTGAGCCTCCGGGCATGGAAATATCAAGAAATACGATTTGTGGCTTATCTTTCTGTATAAGACTAAATGCTTCTGTTACATTTGTTGCCATGCCACTAATATGAATGTCTTTACAGTATTGGTTGAGCTTTATTTGCATTACCTTCCTAATCTTAGGCTCATCATCTACAATAATGGCATTATAAATCATCTTCCAAGTTTTTAATTTTTATAATTACGTAGGTTCCAGGGAATTCTACTTCATAGGGATAAAGGTTGTCAATTTTGATGGAAATATCTGCAATTTCTGATTGCCGTAGAGTTTCTACTTTTTCTCCAATAATGGACATGCCACGCGATTTGTGGCCTTTTCGTTTATTTTTCTTTGCATTTTCTCTTCCAATCCCATTATCCTTAATTTCGCAATGTAATATGTCTTCTTTTTCATAGAAGTTAATATGTAATTGCCCTTTACCATCTCTACGTTCATTCAGTCCATGATTCACGGCATTTTCTATAAAAGGCTGTATCATCATGGAGGGGACAAGTATAGACGTGCGATCAAGTTCAGGGTGGGTGTGTATACTCACTTTAAACAAGTCTTCAAAGCGCATTTGTTCAAGCCGTGTGTAAAGGCTTAATAGTTCTATTTCTTGTTGCAGTGTAATCATACGTTCTTTAGAACTATCTAAATACTTTCGCATCAGCTTTGCAAAACTTGTGAGATAGCTATCGGCTTCTTCTACTTCATTAATCTGTATATGATATTGAATGGCTCCGAGGGCATTGAATACAAAATGAGGGTTCATTTGTGCTCTTAGTGCAGAAAGTTCCAATTCAGCCATTTTCCTATTGATGGCTTTCTCTTTTTTAAGTTTTTGTTGATTATTATAATTAAGGTAGCGTATGATGAGTGCTATAAGTGCTACCAAAGCTGCTAGGAGCAACAATCTAAACCAAATGGTTTTCCAAAATGGAGGTTTAATATATATCTTGATAGGGAGGTGCGTTACTTCATTGCTGTAAATATCTTGGGCTTTCAGATGAAATGTATAATTTCCAGGGGAAAGGTCTAAATAATTAATAGATCGCTCTTGAGTAGGTTGCCAATTGGATTCTAAGGGGGTCAGTTTTGTGAAATATTGAACATTTTTATTGCTGGCAAATGACATCAAGTGATAGTGGATACTGACATCATTGAGGGTGTGTGCTAACTGTAAGGAGCTATCCACTGCTATATGTTTTCCGCCGGCTGAAATACTTTTTACGTTCAAGTCTTCTGAGCTGGTAGGGTATTTCATATTAGTCGTTCTGTCAAGACATTGCAAGCCCTCAGAACTGGCAACATATATATACTTGTTTTTGTCAAAATGAGCATCTTGTATTTCATTCGAGAGTAGTCCATTTAGCATAGAATACTGTTGCAGTAGCGTTCCATCTTTTTGAAGTAGTATAAGAATACCTTCATTACTTGCTATTAGTAAAGTGCTATCCGTGTCAGGGCGTATTTGTCTAATATAATTCGCTGCGTTTATTTTTTTTAAAGCTTTAGAGGAGTATGTATAGCGAAATAATCCATTGGATTCTGTCCCGATCCAAATGTTGTCTGGAGTTCCGAACAGGGAAGAAATATTTTGAAAAAGGGAGTCATTTTCTATGACTGGGGATAATATATTATTTTCCAACTCATATATACCTTTATTGTTACCAGCGCAAATTTTTTGCCGATATGGATGGTAATAGACCCTTTTTACAGGAATATCAGACTCTAAATAGGTACAGTTTTGCACCCTTGAGTCTTTTAGTTTTTTCTGTATGAGTGTATTTCTGTAGGAAACACTATATAATATCTCTTTTTGAGGATGGAATGCAAAATCTCTTGTGTCATTTAATTTATAGTATTCTGGATAGAAAGGAGCGCAACAAATTAAAGGAGCTTGATCAGCACATTCACTATTATCCGTATTTTTTGCATTTGCTAATTGTGTCACCTCTGGAGCGTTGGCCTTGTTTTTTGCAAAAAAAGCATATCTAGAACCAGATATTATCACACCATTATTCACTTCAACCATAGAGCGAAGTCGAGTTTCTTTATTCGCAGCTACCATCGGATTCATTTTTGTATCATTGATATGGTATACACCAACATTGCTAGTAACTGCTAGTAATTGATTATCAGGAATCGCCATGAATTCTTCAAAGGCTTTATCTTTAGCATAAAAAGAAGATAAATTGGAGGTAGTTCTAGCTAATTTAGGGATAAAAAAGAGTCCACCTTCTCTACTACCCATCCACACATTTCCTTTACTATCTTTAAAAGAAGTGTTTATCGTGTAATAGCTACTTAAGTCATTCAAAAAAAGAGCGTCTAATAGATTTCCTTCAAAATCATATTCCATAAACCCTCTATGGTGGCCTATAACAAATGTACTATCATATATCTTGTAGTGAAAGTTGCGGATATTCTCCGCTTGTTTGGGCATTTTTAGTGTTGTCAAACTTTCTTTATCAATATCTAAAATATAGAAGTGTTGTTTTCTTACATTAAATAGAAACTTCTTTTCTTTTCCTAGTTGAGCTCTACCATGTCCCTCTCGTCTTTTAAAGGGAGCTATTCTAGGCACAGAAAATACTTTCTGCTGTCCTTCACAAGACCAATAGACCTTACTCTGATGAGTGAGATAAAATCCTAAACAATCACCGTATGTAAAAGAAATATCGGCTCTGTTCTCTATGTTTGTAGCGTAGTAATATAAAGAATCTTTTGTCGCTAATATAAGTCCATTGCCTTGATTTTGCCAGTTAGCATGTCTCACCCTTACAGAGTCTAAATTGAGAAAATTAGGGATAGCAACCATAAAAGAATCTATACTATTAGGGACTATTACTAATGTATCATTCTCATAAAAAAGTAATTCTTGAGTTCGTTTTTCTACTCTTTCATAAGTATAATTGAATCTGTCACCAAGATACTTGGTATCTAAAATGGTTTCATCAGAGAAAACAACAATGGAGTCTTGTTCAATATAAGTTGGGTGACTCTTATAAGGGTGCAGAAATAGCCTGTTCGTCTTCTTATCCTTATAAATCTCTACTACATCATTAGTGGGCAAGCCGTCTTTTACCGTAAAATTGGTGAAGGTATAGCCATCAAATTTAGAAATGCCGTTTTCAGTATATGCCCATATGTAACCTTCATTATCTTCTATTACGCCATACACATAGTTGGTGGGCAGTCCGTCAGTCGTGGTATACTGGATATAGTGGTGGTCTTGTGCAGATAGCCAAGACCAAGCTAATAGGAGGTATAAAAAGACAGATTTCTTATGATAGTACTTCGAAAACATATCGGAAGATAGGTTTTTTTAAGCATAAAAAGATGGCTTTTCAGACTATCGGCCGCTTTTAGGGAACGAATGGTAAAATAGTAGCGAGAAGGGAGTGTTTTAAAATAGCTTCTAAGCCTTCCCGCTACTGAAGTTATTTACGGTCGTTGCAATTTTATAGCATCATCAATACTAATGTGTTTCGCTCCTTGATAGGCAATTACAAAAGCATTAAAAAAGCCAATTTCTCGCATTTGTAAACGAATACTTTCGGCTTCATCGAGGCTTTGCAAAGCCATGATTTGGTACTTATGTTGTCCATTTTCCCAAACGGGTTCGGCCAGATAGTCCAATTTATTTAATTCCAGCCATCGCCCAGTACGTTGGTTAAGTAGCGTGGGGGAGGCTGTAATTTGTACTCTGAATTCAACAGGCGATTTAGCATGCATATCTCGTGTGTTGCTTGTTTTTACGGCATAGCTCTCGCGTATAGGTACTTCATCTTTGGTGCTGCTTGTATTATCTGCAGTACCCCAATCAATACTAGCTCTGGATACCCGCTTTTTTTTAGCTTTGGGTGCAGTAGGTGTCGTATTGATAGGTTGATGCACCACCACAGGGGTGGTCGTAGGTTGTCGGGCGGCAGGAGGGGGTATATCGTAGCTAGGCGAAGGAGTAGGCCGCTGTTGTGTGCTTTTGGGTGAAGGCATAGGGGATTGCACTTCATAGACGGGTGCAGCATTTGCAATTGGTTTACTACTATAATCTTCCACTTCATGCTTATAGTCTTGAAACGCACGAAAAACAGACTCCGCCACGCTCTGCTGCCCAGCGTGGGTAAGCAAATAATTCTCTTCTTGACTATTACTCAAGAAACCAGTCTCTACCAATACACTCGGCATAGAGGTTTGGCGTAATACTTGAAAACCAGCTTGCTTGACTCCCCGACTTCTTCGGTTCTCATAGCTCGCAATTTGATCTTCCACCTTAGAAGCAAAGGATAAACTCTGTTCCAAAAACATATTTTGAACATAGCTATACAAAATATGCCCTGCATCGGAGTTGGGGTCTATATCATAAATGTTACGATAATCTTCCTCGAATAGGATGGCTTCATTTTCGCGTTTGGCTACGGCTAGATTTTCCGCTGAGGTGTGCAAGCCCATCACATAAGTTTCAGAGCCACGCGTGGCAGTAGAACCCACGATATAGTTGCAATGAATAGATATAAAAAGGTCTGCATCATTGTCATTGGCAATAGTAGCCCGCTTATGCAGTGGAACGAATACATCACGGTCGCGTGTGTAAATAACGCGGAGTTCAGGATAATTGCGCTGGAGTTTTTGCCCCAATTTCAGGGCTATGCCAAGTGCAATATTTTTCTCTTTGCTCTTTTTGCCAGAGCAACCGGGGTCTCGACCACCATGCCCAGCATCCAAAACAATTGTTTTTATTTGATATTCGCTCTCTAATTGTTGGCTTTCTTTGATAAATTTGCCAAAATCTGAACCAAAGGGTATACTTGCATGCTCCTTTAATTGATGCAAAGCGCATTGATGAGCAGCGTGTGGCGTACAGTTTTCTTGAGGCGAGAATGTGAAAGGAATGTTAAACCAGTAAAAACAACTCGGCGCAAGGCAAACTACCATCGTTAGAGTAGTGAGTAGTGTTTTATTCATGTTCTGATAATGAATTTTGACTTTTTTATCCTTGAATTAATATTCAAGAACTATAAACGACCTACAATTAAAATTTAATGCATCAAATCAACGCATTAAAAATATATATTTCCATATTTTTTGCATGTTTTGTGTCATCAGCAGAGGCACAGGACAAAAAAGTACCGCTATCCGCTACTGCCGATAGTATTGCTGCTTTACGTATTGCCAGAGATACCGTGGGTGTTGATACCACCGAAATAAAAATCTCCAAAGATGCCCTCGAAGATGGCGTGGAATATAGCGCACGCGACTCGATGGAATATGACATCGAAAATAAGAAAATTTATTTATTTGGTGGTGCAAGCGTCAAATATACCAGTATTAATTTAGAAGCAGGCTTCATAGAACTCGACTGGGAAAATAATATTGTAACTGCTGAGGGCATCCTCGATAGTATAGGGCGACGGGTAGAATTGCCCAAATTTAAGGATGGCGACCAAGAATTTACTGCCAACCGTATGCGATACAATTTTGAAACGCAAAAAGGTATCGTTTATGATGTAACTGCTATACAACAAAATCTATATGTACTCGGTTCAAAGTCGAAATTTGTACGCAATGAAGTAGACCTGCCAGATGCGGATAGTACCTATACGCAAGACATTGTCTATAGTGAAGATGCTATTTTTACGACATGCAATCATCCCGAACCGCACTTTGGCATACGTAGCCAGAAGCAAAAAGTTATACCCGGCAAACTGATAGTGGTCGGGCCGTCGCGCTTAGAAATAGCAGGTGTACCTACCCCTATTTATTTGCCCTTTGCCTTCTTTCCTGTAACTGAAGAGCGTACGCAGGGGCTCATTTTTCCTAGAGGCTATGAGTATTCGGAGGAGTGGGGCTTTGGGCTGCGGAATATCGGCTATTATGTACCCATTAGCGAGTATCTGGATGCCACAGCGAGCTTTAATATCTATGTAAAAGGCACCTGGGGCGTGAATTTGGCTACGAATTTCAAGAAACGCTACAAATTCAACGGGCGTTCTAATATTGGTTATTCTAGTGAGCGACGTGAAAACGCAGACGGTACCATCTCTTTTACGCCTGCCCTAGAACTTAGCTTTAACTACAACCAGGAGTCGGCAGCGCACCCTACGCGGCGTTTTGGAGGGAGTATGAATATTCAATTTGGTAGCTATCGCGCTCAGAATTTTAGTGATGCTCAAAGCGTACTACAAGGCAACTTTAGTTCTAATTTATCCTATAGTCAATCTTTTCCTGGCAAACCCTTTAGCCTTTCGGCGGGCTTGACCCACTCCCAAAATCGTCGTTCAGGAACCATGAATATTGCTTTACCCAATCTGAATTTTCAGACACAAACTATGTATCCTTTCAAACGCAAAAAGACTAGTCCGAAAAAAGAACAGTGGTACGAAAAAATTGCCTTCCGCTATCAAGGAGAAGCTAGAGCAACATTCACAGGCTCAGATACGCTATCAGAGTTTTTTAATCGCGAAAACCTAGTAGCAGGTATGAAAGTGGGGGCGCGTCATCGTACCACACTAAATACGGCATTTCGAGTGTTGAAAAATATCAATGTAACGCCTAGTATCAACTATACCAATTACATGAACTTCCAATACAATCAACAGCGTTTTGTGAATGATGTGACGGTACAATATGATACTATCATCAATCCTATTGATAGTAATGATGTTGTCATCACACCACTTGTGGACTATGGCTATGAAGAACGGGATACGCTTTGGGGATTCAAACCGATACATGAATATAGTGCTTCTATAAGTGCCAATACTGCCCTTTTCCGCACCTTGCGCTTCAAGAAAGGGCGATTGAAAGGTTTGCGCCATGTAGTGAAGCCCTCGCTTTCCTTCAATTATTCCCCCGATTATCAGGGCGACAACTTTGGTTATACCGACGAATATATTAGGGTAATAGATGAAACTGCTCGTGACACGGTTAGCTATTCCATTTTTGAAAATAGCCTCTATCGTGCGCCGAGCTCGCGTGAGCGCATGTCTATCGGCTATGGCGTGACAAATATTTATGAAGCCAAAATTTTCTCCAAAAAGGACTCAATGGACAAGAAAATTCGTCTGATGGATAATCTGCGCTTTTCGGGCAACTATAATTTTGCAGCAGATAGCGTGAAATGGAGTCGTATTGCTGGGAGTGCGTCCACGCGTTTATTTAAGGGCTTAAGCACCTTAAGTGTAAGTGCGAATTGGGATCCTCACGCGCTTGGTGAAAATGGACAACGCGTAGACTCCCTCTATTGGCAAACCACTAGAGCAAGAACAGGAAAACTAAAACCTTTTCGTTTCGATGGAGCTAGTTTTCGATTGACTACCAACATTTCCGTGAAAGAGATTCGAAAACTACTCAAAGGCGAAGATACAGGAACAGGTTTTGATAGTGGTACTAATATTAGTGGCACGGCCAGAAGTGGGTTTGGTACAGATGAAGATGGGCGACAAAACCGACCCAATGCCCTAGAAGAACCAGAAGAAGCCCTACTTGATCTATTCGATAATTTCAGATTGAGCCATAACTTTAATTTTAATTTGGACGCTGTGCAAGACCCCGTACTTAGTGATAGCATCCGCATTAGTACCCATACGCTTTCTTTGCGTGGTAGCTTGCAACTGACTGATAAGTGGTCAGTACGCATAGGGAATATCGGATATGATTTCAAGAATCAGAGAGTTACTTATCCTGACTTCACCTTCTCACGAAGTCTGCATTGTTGGAATCTTAATTTTAGCTGGCGACCTGATAGAAATGTATACTCAATTGAGATTTTTGTGAGTAATTCTCCACTTGATTTTATTCGCATCCCTTATGGACGAAATGTAGCGGACGGGCGTTTCTCAGGTTTCTAAGGTTTTCTCATATTGAGAAATTTATATATGTGTTGTGCTTTTCTTAGGGCCTCTAAGCGATTCAGTTTTACATATTCAATTATTTGATTATTAATAAGTTATTTTAATTCATGTAAGTTAGCTACTCTACTGACTATTTATTTCTTCCAAATAAAAATTGCGATTTCCCTTTTCGAGAGCTAGTTTAATAGTATCAGAGAATGGAGTAAAGTTACGCTTTAGGTCTTAACAATTATGTGATACTCATTATTGATATTACGGATTCTTACCTTTAAGCATTAAAATATGTTTTTGTTTTATAAGTAATTGATTTTGAGTTGTTTTTTAAATTTGATTTTTCTTTATTTTGGCTATTATAGTAATATGTCATAAGTGTGATATTTGTGACATGTTTTTTGAAATATTAAAATAGTATTTGCACCCCTTAAAAAACACTCTATATTTGTGTTTTTAATTAATATTTTTTGATTTTTTCTGTCACTATTTCATCGTAAATATCTTTTTTCCAATTTTGGGAAAATGACTTATTCTATTTTTAATAAAGGTATTGATTATCAATAATTAATACATTGTTTTTTTTATTGGCAAGGTATTTGGTGTTATATAGAAATATAATTACCGTATTAAAATATGCTCTATTACCTCCTAAGTAAGAGCAGCTTTTAGAATTTCTACAAAGGCTTGCATAAGATTAGCGCTCTATTTACAATAAACACTCATAACTTATTGCACATGAAACTTTTAGCAACTGTCAAGCCTAAACCTAAGCCTAAGAAGTAAACACAAAATAGCAGGGTACGTAGGTTTTATCAAAGGCAAATTATTCTGACCACTATAAACTATTGTTCTATTTATCGTAATAGCCGTATGTTTCGATTCATATTGCATGAATCAAACATACGGCATGTCTGTGTTATACCAATCCATATTCAAAAGTTGTATTATGCCTTATAAGTGGCTGGCCAATCTACACCACCCAATTCCTCTTGCATTTCCAATAAATTCTTATCAATCCATACTCTACATTCATCTCGGAAGCTTTCTACATCCTTCCCAAATATAGGTTCTCCATAGCGTACTTTTATACGTGTTTTCCTTTTAGAGAAAAAGCGCGTTACATGTGCTACAAAGGAGATGGATTTATCAGCCCATGCATCTTCCACTACCGCATATTCTACAGCTATTGGAACAATAGGAGTCCCGATTTTGATGGCAGTAGCAAAAGTGCCAGGTTTGAACTCTACGGTGGTGGGGTGGTCAGCATTGAGACCCTCTGGATAAATCAATACAGAATACCCTTTTTTTAAAGCGTTTGCCATTTCAATACGCGTGGCAGCTCTGCTTTCTCTATTATTGCGCTGTACAAAAATAACACCTGCCAAATCGGTAGCATAGCCTAGCAGTGGCCAGTCAGCTAAGTCAGCATTAGCTACAATTACAGCTTTGGGCAAGTCAATCGCTACAGCAGCAGGATCGTAGTAGTTACGATGATTGGAGACGTAAAAAGCGGGTTTTTCATAAGGAGTACCCTTTACGTCAATATCTGCGCCTACCCATTTTGCGAGTTTCGTAGCAAAATTGTGCCGCATTCTCAAACCATTGTCTAGGTCACGTCCTTTTATCAAGGATTTTAGCATATAGACGGATAAATTATACACTACCAGCGAAATGAATAACCCAAATCGAATAATGCCTCTTATTTTTGTTATCATGTTTATTTTAGATATGGCTCAGAAGTAGCTGGCCAATCTACTCCGCCATATTCTTCTTGCATTTCCAATAAATTTTTGTCAATCCATGCTTTGCATTCGTCTCGGAACTCTTCTACGTCTGTTCCGTAAATAGGGTCGCCGTAGCGTACTTTTATTTTGCTTCGTCTTTTACCTAAAAATAGGGCTACATGCGTAGCAAAGGGTTCATCCTTTCGCACCCAAGCATCGCGTTCATGGCCATACTCCACCGCAATAGGCACAATAGGTACATTCATTTTGATAGCGGTAGCGAAGGTGCCAGGCTTAAAATTGACGGTAGTAGGGTGGTCAGCGGTAGTGCCTTCTGGGTAAATTAGGACAGAGTAGCCGTCTTCTAATGCTTTTGCCATCGCTTCGCGGGTAGCAGCACGACTGTCTTTATTGAAACGTTGCACAAAAATAACGCCTGCCAAATCCGTAGCATAGCCAATGAGCGGCCAGTCCGCGATTTCAGCTTTTGCTACAATTACGGATTTAGGTAAGTACATAGAGGCAGCACCAGGATCGTAGTAACTTCGATGATTGCCCACATATAAGGCTGGTTTATCATGCGGTGTACCCTTAAATTCAATATCTAAGCCTACTAATTTTGGTAGTACATGAGCAAAACTATGCCGCATTCGTAAGCCATTTTCTAGGCTGCGTCCCATAAATAAAGAGCGTATCATATAGCCCACCAGATAGATTAGTAATAGCATAATGAAGACAGAAAACCGAAACCATCCTCTTATCGTATTTATCATGACGTTTGTTCTGTTTAGAATAAGTATTTTATCGAAGACTTATTCGTATTTTGGCGACTTGGAGGGATAATCAATATTTTTCTCTTTAGGAAAGGCTAATAAGCACAATATGTTTTAAAATCTCGAATTTTTTAGGTATAAATTTTGAAAACAACTTAGATGAAAAAAGAACGGAAAGGAAAAAGTTTTATAAAAGGACCAGTTTATGAGGGTGGTACTGCTGCTATGAAAACCTTTGTACGAACGCATCAAAAATACCCTAAAGCCGCCCTAGACAATAAGATAGAAGGACGGGTACGCGTACGCTACAAAATCAACTATCAAGGAAAAGTAGTAGAAGCAAAGGTAATTTCAGGTCTTGGGCATGGCTGCGATAAAGAGGCGATACGAGTAGTGAAATTACTCCAGTTTAATGTGCCAAAGAATAGGGGAGTGCGCGTGCATTTTTTCAAGACAATAACTATTAATTTTAAGTTGCCTAAAGTTCCGAAAGCTTCAACTACCACTATAAATTATCAAATTAGCCCCACAAAAAAGAAAGCAATTGCTCAAAAAAAAGGTAGTCTGGGAACTTATTCTTATACAATTGAGATTTAAGAGGCAGCTTTTGTACTTATAAAATATACATGCAAGGAACAGTTATAAAATCTACAGGGAGTTGGTATCAGGTGCGTTTGGATGATGGCGAACTTATACAAAGCCGAGTGAAAGGCAAATTTCGCTTGGATGGCTTGCCATTGACCAATCCCGTTGCTGTCGGTGACCGTGTAGAACTCAGCCTAAATGCCGAAGATAATACTGGGAATATCAAAACGGTATTGCCGCGCCAGAACTATGTAGTCCGCCAATCGCCGCGCAAGAAGCATTACCTGCATCTTATTGCTAGTAATGTAGACCAAGCGGTGGTCATTGCCACTATTGTGGAACCCATGCTAAAACAAGGCTTCATAGATCGCTTCCTCCTGATGACTGAACCCTACAATATTCCCACCACCATCATTTTCAATAAATCTGATCTCTATGATGAAGGGGCTTTGAATATGTATGCTTATCTGAAGGATATGTACGAAAATATTGGCTATCAAGTGCTGCTAGTATCCGCTATGGATGGTACTGGTACGGAGGAACTGAAAGCCTTGCTTAAAGATAAGGTGACGCTTATTGCTGGGCAGTCGGGCGTAGGCAAATCCTCTTTAGTCAATGCCATTCAGCCACAACTGGAACTTCGTACGGGCGAAATTTCAGACTATTCGGGCAAAGGCATGCACACTACTACTTTTGCGGAAATGTTTACATTGAGCTTTGGTGGCTACCTTATTGATACACCTGGCATCAAAACGCTTTCTTTTAATAACCTAAGTGGCGAAGATGTAGCGCATAACTTCCGAGAGATTTTTGAATATTCTAAAAACTGTAAATATAACAATTGCACCCACCGCGATGAACCCAAATGTGCCGTGAAAGCCGCCCTAGAAGACGAAACTATTAGCGAATTGCGCTATATCAACTATCTCACCCTACTGGAAGAAATGGAAGAACAAAATAGCTGGGAACGCAAGCGGATGTAGTGTATTATTCTAATATAGTAGTACATAAAGCGATTAAGGTCTGTCACAGAATCCTTCAAAAATGCCTATATTGCTATCGAGTTCATCTTTTTACTTTAAAATCACTGACGAATGAGACTGCTATATTTGCCTTTGCTATTTTGTATACCTTTTATTAATCAAGCCCAAACTCTTTGCCATCCTGACTATGATGCCCTAATAGCGTTTTACAATGCCACTAATGGAGCAAGTTGGACGAATAATACGGGTTGGGTAGATGGTGCTGCTGGTACAGATTGCGATGTGTGCAATTGGTATGGAATAAGCTGTGACCTTAGTGGTCGTGTAAATAGACTTGCTTTAGCCAGTAATAAGCTAAATGGTAACATACCCTCGGAGATAGAAGACTTAAGCAATCTTCAAAGTATGGTTTTGAATGATAACTCTTTGAGTGGTAGCATCCCGCCAGAAATTGGGAATTTAGATTTATTATATTTGGAACTTAATGATAATCAACTAACGGGTACTATACCTTCAGAAATAGGAAACCTTAGTTCTTTGCTGGGGTTAGAAATAAATAATAATCAACTGACAGGTTCTATTCCTTCACAGATGGGGAACCTATCTATATTGCTTTCACTTAAAATATCAAATAATCAACTGACAGGCAGCATACCCACTACATTAGGTAATTTAACCAGCATTCTTGCGCTTGATTTTTCTGATAATGATTTGAGTGGTAGTATCCCTTCTAGTTTGGGCAACTTATCTCCTGTAGACTATATATCGTTTAGCAATAATAATCTTTCCGAATGTTTTCCAGACAACTTGCTTAATTTATGTGCTTTCACAACTGATTTTAGTGGGAATGTCAATTTGCCAGGAGGAGGAGATTTCGCAACTTTCTGCGCTAATGGTGCAGGTGGCTGCGATGCCGCACTCAACTTAAAAGTAATGCTTGGCGGAGCTTATGAAACAAACGCAGGAATGATGCAGGACGCTTTACGGGTAGCTAGTCTTATTCCTAATGAGCCTGGGGTAAATATTCCATATAGTGGATTACTTGTAGATGTTACTGGCCCAGATGCCATAGTGGATTGGGTGCAAGTGGAACTACGCCCCGCAGGAAACTTGACTACTGTAGCGGTTAGCCGCGACTTTTTCGTGCAGCGTGATGGAGATATAGT
>JAHDCQ010000514.1 GCA_020629845.1 Saprospiraceae bacterium
TAAAAAACAAAATAAATATACATTTAAACTAAAAAATTAGTTTAATAAACAATATTATAAGTAGTTTTGCGTATAATTGTCTAGAAGTTTAAAGTACAGTTGTTTTTTATACACTATTATTCTCTTTCCCGAACACAAGCATTATAGACTGATTTTTTATATCCGATTGTTTAAATTTTTCTCTTAAGTAAAGCAACGCTTCTAAAAAAGACTTGTCTTTACAGCAATAAGAGAACAAACACCTAGATTTTCATGAAAGGGATCACATTATTCGTGATAGCTACTCTATTGCTATCCTCCGTGATTGTTTATGCACACAATGACCCGCCTGCTCCAAAATCACTCACCGCCAACCGCACCGAAGAAAGTTTCAAAATTGATGGACACATTAGTGAATTGACTTGGCAAAATGCCGAAATTGCGACGGGATTTATCGCACTAGAACCCGTAGCGGACAAGCCAGCCACGCATCGTACCGAAGTGAAAGTAGTGTACGATAATGTAGCCATTTATATTGGCGCTATGATGTATGATACCGCACCTGATAGCATCCTTCGGGAAGTGCGCCAACGCGACGAAACAGGCGTTTCGGATTGGTTCGGCTTAGGGCTTGCACCTTACAAAGATGGTATCAATGCATTTGAATTCGTAGTCACATCGGCTGGTACTCAATTCGATGCGCGAATATCGGCGAATAATTACGACAGATCGTGGGACGCAGTCTGGGAAAGTGCGGTACAAATCCGAGAAGATGGCTGGTCAGTAGAGCTAAAAATTCCGTATTCTGCTATTCGTTTTCCAGATACAGAGACCCAAGATTGGGACATTAATTTCTATCGGAGAGTAGGCAGAAGTGCAGAAAAAGTCTTCTGGAATCGCATTGACCCTACCATTGATGGTTTTGTAAATCAATTTGGGCAGCTTTCAGGAGTTTCTAATATCGAATCCCCCGTGCGACTCTCTGCTACGCCCTTTGTGGTGGGCTATACTCAAAATTATTATGACAAAAACGCTTCGCCTAAAAGTGCTTGGGGGCGGTCGTTCAATGCAGGCATGGATGTGAAGTATGGCATTAATGATGCCTTTACGCTCGACATGACGCTTATCCCCGATTTTGGAGAAGCTAATTCTGATAATCAAGTCCTAAACTTATCACCTTTTGAAGTCCGCTTCAATGAAAATCGGCAATTTTTCCAAGAAGGGGTAGAGTTATTCAATAAAGGAAATTTTCTCTACTCTCGACGGGTAGGAGGCAGTGTATTTAATCCAATGTACGAAAGCGACTTGGCAGAAGGGCAGGAGTTTGTGGAAAACCCGATGAATGCTCAATTACTCAATGCTACCAAAGTATCAGGGCGTAATAAAAAGGGCTTGGGAATAGGCGTGTTTAATGCGATTGAGGCAAAATCGAATGCCATTATTCGAGATATAGAAACAGGCGAAGAGACAGAGGTGGAGACTAATCCATTTACGAATTACAACGTACTTTCCTTCGACCAAAACTTGAAAAATAACTCTTATATCACGCTTATTAATACCAATGTGTGGCGCGCAGGCGATGCCTATGATGCCAATGTGACAGGTACGGTTTTTGAACTTCGCAATAAGAAAAATAGCTATGGTGTGGAAGGCAAAGCTGCCTTGAGCCAAAAATATATGAAAGATGGCGAGGTGGATTTAGGACATACCTTTAATGTGGAATTTGGGAAAATAAGTGGCAATATCACTTGGAACGTAGAATATAACGAAGAGAGTGATACCTACGACATCAATGATTTGGGCTTTCTGTATAATAATAATGAACGCTCTGTGAGTGTGAATGCTGACTGGAATCGCTTTGAGCCACTCGGACCATTCAATAGTATGGGAGTGGGTCTGTATGCACATTACGATCGTCTTTTCGCGCCTAATGTCTTCACCGAAGCAGGCTTGAATGGCTGGTGGTGGGGACAACTCAAAAATCAATGGAACTTGAATATGTGGAGTTACGCCCGTCCATTTGAGACCTATGACTACTTTGAGCCGCGTACTGAAGGGCGTTATTATACCATTCCGAAGCTCTACAATATGGGCATCAATATTAATACGGATAGAAGAAAGAAATTCCAAGTAGGCTTTAACACCAACTTTGGTGCGCATGACGAGGAAGGACGACACCGTATCAATCTGAATGTGTATACTCGCTACCGTGCCAGCAATCAGCTTTCTTTGACGGCAGAAGTCGGCAGATGGCGCAACTATAATAATGTAGGCTATGTCAATAATCTGGACGAGGACATTATTTTCGGACGGCGCGATATTCTAACTTGGAATAATACCCTCGGCATTCAATATACTTTCACGCCTACGATGGGCTTGAACTTCCGCTTGCGCCACTATTGGGCAAATGTACGCTATGATAGCTTCCACACGCTTTTAGAAGATGGCCGCTTGGGTAACACCGCTTATTCCGATAATCATGATACCGATTTTGATGCCTTTAATATTGATTTGATTTATCGTTGGCGATTTGCGCCAGGTAGCGATATTTTCTTTATCTGGAAGAATTCAATTTTCGATAGCAGCACCGACGAATCGGCTTATTTCAAACATATTTCCGATATTATGGATAGTCCGCAGACAAATAGCCTTTCCCTGAAAGTGGTCTATTTCTTGGATTATCTTTACTTGACGAAGAA
>JAHDCQ010000515.1 GCA_020629845.1 Saprospiraceae bacterium
TTAATTAAAAGTTTACCAAAACATTCGTCATCACACCCAAATGATTTCGATGCCGCACGGCAATGTAAGCAGAACTTACCCCAAGATTGTCAAACTCCACACCGAGTGAGCCATCCAGTTCTACCACTTGCCCATCAGAACGCAAGAAGCAAGCACGACGTGCCAATACATTGGTCATATCGCTAGGGTCGCGTACTTCTACCAGTACCCAATCCACTACATTCGCAGGGATGGAGGTCACACTTTCTGTGCCAGTATATGCCATCGCACTAGTATTAAAAGGCTGCGCTAATGGAATCAGCGTATTGCTTTCCAAATCAGTGTTCATGCTGCCCCCGTTTAGCGGGCCTTGGAGAAAAACCTTTACTTCGATACGTGTCTTTACACTCGGTTCTTGTCCACATACCAATATGCCATTGCGATATAGCCCGATTTTATCCCATTGTCCAAAATTATTAAAACTAATATCATAGGAATAATCATCATTTTCGTTGTAGACTGTCCAGTCCGTTTTATTGAAGCGCGTTTGCACTACGCCGCTATTTCCATTGGCGGGCAAATTGCCAGCTCCTGCTGTGAAACCGACCTCCAGATAATGATCTGCGCCTGTTGCAGAAGGCGTAAATGGACTAATGTTGGTCGTGATATTGCCTACGCCCACATCGGCATAGTCCACGTGGGTTTGCTGTGCCGCACTTCCTTCACGTGTGAACCAATAGCGAATAGTAAATTCACTCAATGGCACTGCCGTATTGGTATTATTGACAATACGGAAGCCTGGCTCATTTTGATTATTTGTCGGGCTTTGCGCTTGGTCGCGGTATTCCACTATAAAATCTACACAAGAAGTAGAATCTATAGTAATCGTGATAGTTGTAGTGTGCATAAGACCCGTTGCGTCCGTCACTTTAAGCGTGACTGTATACGTACCGTCCATCGTATAGCTATGCGTAGGATTTGGGCCAGTAGCTGTAGTGCCGTCGCCGAAATCCCATTCGTAGCTCACTATATCATCATTGGGGTCAGTAGACGCAGTGCCATCGAAAGTGATCGTAGTACCAGAAGGCGCATTATAAATATCTGCACTGGCTATTGCTACAGGAGGCTGTGGCGTAGGGTCAATTACTGTAATTTCAACCGTTGTGCTTCTTTGGCATTCGCCATCATCTACGGTTAGTGTTGCTGTATACGTACCAGGTGTAGTGTAGGTGTGGTTAGTCATTGCGCCCGTTCCCATACTACCATCTCCGAAGTCCCAAGCATAAGTTAAATTATCACCTTCAGGATCACTAGAATTAGAGCCATCAAAACTCACATTTAGTGCCGCCAAACCAGAGATAGGCGTAGCACTAATATCTGCAATCGGGCAGGCATTGCCGCTACAAGGTTTCCAAAAATTACCTGTCATAGCAAACATACAAATTGCACGTAGCGTATTGCCAAAGTAGGAAGCATCGGTCGTGTTCACGGTTTCTGCATACATGTCATTTAGTAAGCCTTGGTAACTGCTTGGCGCGCCCAATAAACCAACTGCAAAAGTAGATACGAAGGTGGTATTGTGATAAGAACCTATGCCGCCCGTCTGTGCCACTGGTCCATTGGCGTTTGCTGCCCCTATGCCATTCAAGTAGTTTGCTAAATCGCTTAGAATGACTTTGGCATTGGCATCATCGTGCCAAACCACATCCGTAGCCATTCGCCAGGGATTTCGGCAAGCATCCCAACCATATTCATTTGGCCCATTACAGGAATTTGCCGCGCCTGTATGGTCTGACCAATTACTTACTAAGCCCGTAGTGGTATTTACATTTGCATTTATCAAAGCATAGCCTGCGGTATAAGCATTGCCCCAAAGTGCGGCTTGCGAAGGCACAAAAGTAGCATAGCATTGATAATAAGCGGGGGCTTGATAACTTGGGTTTCGGCAATTGTTTCCGAATCCCCATTGGTCGCCATTGTTGAGTTGGTATGGGCCATTTGCATTGGTTGGCTGAATTTCATGGTCTCTTACTGCTGTGATAAGCGTTGTTGCATCTGCGGCATAATTGTGTGGAGATGTCGTGCCTGGCCACTGGCAATCTGCTACGATAAGTGCCATCGCTGCATCAATTTCGGCATCGGCAGCACCGCCTGAACCTATCACGGAAGTACAGCCGTTTATCTTCCAGTTCATCACGCCATTGCCATTGCTGAATTTTTTGTAGTAGCCCCAAAGACAATCCAGTAAGGCTTTATCGCCAGCATAAGCCGCTAACAACATTCCATAAGCGATACCTTCTGAAACGGTCTCCGAAGGCGTATCGAAATTAACGCGGCAAGTACCGTCGCCGCAGTCGCTGACATAGGTAGATTTCCATGCATTATAGATCGTTGCAGCATCTTGCGATGCACCATAGGTGCCAGCCGTAGGTAGGTTGGTCGGCAGCATACCGTAGGCATAAGTGCCTGTGCCAAAAGGAATGCTAGGCGTGGGGGTATTAATTTGTGCTTGTGCTACTAGTACGCCAAGTAGCAGAAAGATAGTTAGTACTGTACGCATAAAAAATGTGTTTATAGTAATGTGCTATTTAGTCCGAAACATGCAATAAGGTAAGAAGACTCTTTCTAGTTATTTGATGTCACAAAGATATATTTTTTCTTGTCATTGCAACTGTTTTTTTTACAAGAACTATTC
>JAHDCQ010000516.1 GCA_020629845.1 Saprospiraceae bacterium
AATTAATTTAAAAAAGTCATTAACCTATTACCACATATCCTCACGAGCAAATATAGTTCTTCTAGCAATTTTGCCCAAAAATTCATTTCTTGCACCTCAATATTTGGAAGATAATAAAATGAAACTAAACCGCGCCAAACTATTCCAGCTTTTTAAGTACAGCGTATACCTTGCCGTATTCAGCAATGTATTTCTCTTTATGCGAAAGGAAATTGCTTCCTCCGCACACCGCTTTGCCGATGGTTTTTCTTGGAGCAATTTTTTGGAAGCCTACACCTCTACCATTGATACCGCAGCTTGGGCGATTCTCTTGCTGTTATTTGAACTGGAAACCTATATTATTCCAGAAGAAAAAATGAAAGGCGGGCTGCAATGGCTATTTCGGGTCATTCGTGCGCTATGCTATTTCGTGATTGTGTCGTCTTTTTTAGGCTATTGTACGAATTATGGCTGGCTGATGGGCTTTGAAAGCATCAATATTGCATCCCTCTGTGAGGTGCTGGGACAATCGTGGATGGTGGAATTGGATGAGTTCAAAGAAATAGCGAAATCCGACTGCGGCAAGCTGGCTAAAAGCTCGGAATTCTTCAAATATAGCGGTAAAAATATCTATACGGATGCACATTTTCTAAATGAAACCTTTTGGCTGGCGCGAGTAGATATTATCAATTCACTCTCTTGGATTTTGGTGGTCATCATTCTAGAAATTGATGTATGGTTGCAGCATCGCAATCAATTCAAAGGACGCGCCTTTTTGGTGAGTAAATATGCGAAAAATGTACTCTACCTCATCCTACTAGGCGCAGCAATTTATTGGGGCATTTATGGCGATTTTCTGGAATTTTGGGACGCTTTTCTTTGGATTGTAGCTTTCTTCTTTATTGAATTAAATTTGCTAGAGTGGAAAAAAGAGACGGAACATCAGCAAACGTAATCTGAGTAAAAATTTATGCAAAAAAAAGCAGAAATCATCATCATAGGCGCAGGCATGGCAGGTCTGACAGCAGCGCGTTTGCTACAAGATAGTGGCTTTGAGGTGCTAGTACTAGAAGCCAAAAATCGGGTGGGTGGACGTACGCACACTATCAAGCTAAACGATGCTTGGCTAGATGCTGGTGCTTCTTGGATTCACTACTATAAAGGCAACCCCTTGACCTATATCGCCAAAGCTAATGGCTTTCCAATCATCGAAGACTATTACGACCCATTTCATATTTGGGACGAGGAAAACAAACAGGCAATCAGCAGAAAAAAGCGCAAATATATGGCAGCAACAGAACGTGCTATTGATGCCGCTTCCGACTATTTCGTAGCGCAAGATAGAGGGACAGAAAGTGCCACGGATTTTCTCGCTACTTATCTTTCCACACGCAATTGGACGGATAAGAAAAAACGCATTGTGCGACAGCTTTATACGGCTCTCTTAGAAGCAAGCTATGGTGGAAAAATTGATACTATTTCTCTAAGTGACGATAAATATATTGACACTTTTGAGGAGGAGGAGGAAAACGATGCGCTGATTATAGGCGGCTATCGCAACATCATAGACCTACTGAAAGAAGGGCTAGATATTCGATTGGACACTCGCGTACAAGCCATTGATTATAGCGATGATATTGTTCAAATCCAGACTTCACAAGGGAAATTTACGAGTAAAAAAGTCATTCTTAGTGTGCCACTAGGGGTTTTGAAACAAAACACTATCCAATTCACGCCTGCACTCCCCCACTCCAAGCAAAAGGCAATTCAATCCATTGGTTATGGCGATTTGGAGAAGGTCATTTTACGTTTCGGGCAGAAGTTTTGGGGTGACATCAAACAAGGTATCTATTTAGAAGAGTGTGAACAGGGCTTTGTTTTTCCTAGCATAATTGACTACTCGGAAAGTGCAGGCGCGCCTACTTTGGTGGTGTTCTATGCCGCGCAGTTTGCGGCACATACACAAGCAAAAAGCGATACTGAAATTCTAGCAGCGACCCTTAGCGTACTTCAAAAGCTATTTGGGAAAAATGATATTCAGCCCACACACTACCATATCACGCGCTGGCTGACGGATGATTGCTTTTTTGGTACCTACAGCTTTAGCCAAGATGCAAATACAGCCACCAATATTGCCGCCTTAGCTGAACCGCTCGCCGATAAGCTCTTCTTCGCAGGCGAAGCTACCTCTGTGGAAGGGCAAGGCTATGTACATGGCGCGCTACTCTCAGGCGTACGGGAGGCGCGACGTTTTGGGGCATCCATTAATAGTATTTTAGGATTAGAAGAATTCTTTGCAGCGCGTGCCATCAGTTAAAATAATATCGCCAATCGCCCTTGTGTGCTGTTTCAAAACTTTCTTTCGACTCCACACGATACCGTAAATCCTTGAGTTGGAGATAATCAAATTCATCATAGCTTTTGAGGAGTTGAAAATAGGCTTGTTTCAATTGCTCACATTTTGGGCCAGCTTCAAAAGTAGCACACTGCTTATTCGTATGAAATAGTATACCAAAACTAGCGTCTGCTCGAGTAGTTGTCCAGACATTTTTGATATCTAAATCTTTTAGCAGCGCATCAATTTCAGTCTGCGGAATGAGGGAACTAACTTCTCGCTTTGCCTCTTCTTCAAACGAATATGCTGACGCAAACATCTTCCCCATTGCCTCCTCAATTTGAGCTTGCGCTAAGGAAT
>JAHDCQ010000517.1 GCA_020629845.1 Saprospiraceae bacterium
ATATGATCCGTTCTAAAAACTCCGCCTCCGTCAAAATTTCTACTGTACCCAATGCTTGCGCTTTCTTCAATTTAGAACCTGGCTTTTCGCCAACCACTAGTATATTTAACTTCGAACTTACTGCGCTAATATTGCGCGCACCTGCCGCTTCTGCTTTTTCTTGTGCAGCTTTGCGACTAATATTTTGTAACGAACCCGTAAACAGTATCGTCTTGCCCGACAAAGGCGCGTCTGCACGAATGGCTTTCGGACGGTCGTCTTCCGTTTGGGTAAGATTTACGCCGAGGGCTTCCATCTCATCCAAAACAGCGACTTGCGCTTCATCCTGAAAAAAGGCAATCACATTCTCCGATACAACTGGTCCAAGATTGTGAATGTTCGTAAAATCTTCGGATGTCCAATCCTTCAAATCCAGCACATGCTTGATTTCCGCTGCAATGAGTTTTGCCGCCTTTTTCCCCACATGATGAATGGACAAACTATGCAATAAACGATGAATCGGGTTTTGCTTCACTGCCTCAATCGCTTGGCGCAGCTTGTTCGCCGATTTTTCACCGAAGCCTTCCAATTCTGCTATTTTTTCATAATCCAAGCGATAAATATCTGCAATGGTTTTCAGCCATCCCAATTGATGAAATCGCTCTACATAACTCTTCCCGAAGCCATCAATATTCATTGCATCTTTGCTAATGTGATGCACCATGCGCTGCACCACCTGTGCTTCGCAACTCACGGTATTCGGACATCGCCAAGCCGCGCCACTTTCTTCGCGTACTAAGGGCGTTTCGCAGACAGGACAAGCTGTAGGAAAGGCAATTTCTTGCTCCGAACCATCACGGAGTTCCTCCATAGATTTCACAATATAGGGAATCACATCGCCTGCGCGTTCCACGAGTACGGTGTCGCCAATTCGGATGTCTTTATTGCGAATAAAATCTTCATTGTGTAAGGAAATAGAAGAGACTGTCACACCCGCCAATGGCACGGGTTCTATCTTCGCTACGGGCGTGATAGAGCCAATTTTACCAACCTGAAATTCTACATTGGAGAGTTTGCTAGTAGCTTGTTTGGCTTTGAATTTAAAGGCAATCGCCCAACGCGGATGGTGGCTCGTATAGCCCACTTCTTGCTGCACATCCAAGCTATTGACTTTCACTACCATGCCATCTACTTCGTACTTGTATTCCTCGCGCTTTTCTTGCCAATCCAAGCAAAATTGGATGACTTCATTGATGTTTTTGCACACCTTCCGCTCCATGCCCAAACTAGGAACTTTAAAACCCAAATCCGCGAGGGCTTGAATGCTTTCCTCATGCGTATTGAATTGGTCGAGCATGTTTTCGCCTGTGGCATCTTCTGCAAAGCCGAGTTGGTAAATGAAGGCCTCCATTCTGCGCTTAGCCGACGCGCTGGCATCTTTGGTGCGTAGTCCGCCTGTGGCTGCATTGCGGGCATTCGCAAAAATACTTAAGCCTTCCGCCTCGCGTTCGGCATTTACCGCTCCAAAAATATCTTTCCGAATCAGCACTTCGCCACGCACTTCTGCCCGATGAATACCCTTTTCAGAAAAAAGTGCGCGCAAAGGCACGGAGTTCATAGCGCGGGCATTGTGGGTCATTTCTTCGCCCTGCTGCCCATTGCCGCGTGTGGCTGCACGTGCCAATAAATCGGCCTCATACACTAGTGCAATGCTGCCGCCATCGAACTTGGGTTCTACCACATATTCTACGGCCACATCCTCTGCCAAGTTCGCCATTTTTTTGACTTGTTCATCCCATTCCTTGAGGTCTTCCGCATTATAAGAATTTGCCAGCGAAAGCATGGGCGTTAGGTGCGCTACCGTTGGGAAATCTGCGCTTAAGTCAGGCGACACGCGCTGTGTGGGCGAATCGGGCGTGATGAGTTCAGGATGTGCCGCTTCTAGGGCTTCGAGTTTTTTGTAGAGTTGGTCATATTCATAGTCGCTGAGTACAGGGGCGTTCTGTACATAATATTTCCATTCATGGTAGCGCAATTGTTCGCGTAAGTCAGCAAGCTGCGCGCTTGTAAGTTCCGTTTTCAAGAAGTCTTTGGAGGCTTGGGTAAGGGAACGCTCTTGTTGTGCTGTATACATATGTTATAGATGATTAAGTAGTCTGACACAAAGAATACCTTTCAGGAAGTCTTTTGATAACAGTCCATCAGAAAGGATTGTTATCTTAGTCATTGATATTTTTATGGATAAGGAGATTTGCCAAAAATAACCTAAACCAAAAAAGCTACGCACTTTGGCGCAGCTTCAATTATAAGCTCAAGAAGTATATAGGAAAGATGGCTAAAAATTCATTCTTAATTATGTCTTTAACAACAGTTCAAAGATAGCATTTTTATTTGAATATATACGCAAAAAGAGATAATTTTTTACGCAAAAAAATAATACTTTCTATTTTTGTCAGCTTATCCACTAAAGTATCAATACACTGCATATCTTTGACGGACTCTACTGTACGAGAAACGCCTTCTAAGCGTATCCTTAGAAGGCGTTTTCGTTATAGACAAATCTATTGCTGTCTACTGATTTTAAAACAGCTTCTTAGAATATTACTAAGAGGAATTGCCTAAAGTAGTGTTGATAGTAAGGGAGCAGGCAAAAAATAACCTACCCATAATTTGGATTCGTTATTTTTTCCA
>JAHDCQ010000099.1 GCA_020629845.1 Saprospiraceae bacterium
CGCTGCATCGCTAAATGGATATAGAGACTATGCCCCCTAATTTTTTAGAATCAGCATATTTCATTACTCTTTTTCATGCGTTTCTGTACTACTTTTTTTCACCTACGAAGCCTGCCTGCCCCACAAACAGACAGATTTCGTGAACGAGGTTCTATGACCCTCCGTGACAAAGCCGAAGAAAAAGAAATCACAACACTACTTTTGGGTCGTTTTAGGAGTTGTCGCTTTCTAAGACATTCATCCCTACTAATAGGTACAAAAAACTATTTATACTTTCGCTTGTGATGTCACACGCTGGCAAATAACAATACTAATTTCGTATAAGAAATATAGTGGTACGCCTATCAAAAACTGCGTCATCACATCAGGTGGTGTTATAGTAGCTGCCAATAGCAAAATACCTACAATCGCATGGCGGCGGTAGGTTCGCATAAATGCTGGAGTCAATAAGCCCACTTTAGATAAGAAATAGACCACTACGGGTAGTTGAAACACTAAACCTGCTGGCCCTGTAAATAATGTTAGATAATTAACATAAGAAGAATAAGAAGGCGAAGCTTGCACTAAGCCTGGCAATTCATAACTCATCAAAAAGGTAACGGCAAAAGGCGCAATTACATAATACCCAAACAGCACCCCTGACAAAAACAGGAAAGAGCAGATAAATACCACTCCACGTGCTGCTTTACGCTCCGACTCGTATAAACCTGGGCTTATAAATCGCCAAAATTCCCAAAAAAGATAAGGAAATGAAAAAATTAAGCCTAATACTACCGACACTTTGATGTGTAATATAAAAGGCTCACCAAAAACTGGGGTAATGAAGTTAAACTCAGGCGGAGTCAAGCAATTGGCTTCAAAAGGCAGGCTTTGTAGGATATTGCAAATGACTTTATAACTGATAAAATCGGGCTTGGTAGGGCCAAGAACGATAGTTCCAAATACAAAATCTTTCGCAATGAACGTTATAATTCCGATGATAGCAACCGCTACCACGGAGCGAAAGATATGCCAACGCAACTCTTCTAGGTGTTCTAGAAAACTCATTTCTTTCTCTGAACCAACTTGGTTCGTTCCCACATCTAGCTGATCAAGTGGCATAGTAATTCGTTATAATTTTTGTGTGGCAAAGGTATTTAAATTCTGCTATTTTGCAGCTTGCTTTCACGCACTAGTTTTTTAGTTCTCGTACAAATCCCGTGACGAAGCCGAAGAAAAAGAAATCACAACACTACTTTTAGGACGTTTTTGTGCTTCCTTTTTCTTCGTCCACGGAATTTGTCTGAGGACGAGTTTTTTTAACCAGATACTACGTATGAAACTTAGCTTTACCTTATTTTTTCTGATTCCCATCCAGTTTTTATACGCGCAAGGACAGTCCGCACCGCTCGATGATGTCGTAATACATCGCATCGCCGAGCAAAAACTTCCGCTTGCCTTCGCGCCTATTCGAGAAGCGGATATTTTCTGGAAAAAGCGCGTGTGGCGGGTCATTGACACCCGTGAAAAAATGAATAAAGTCTTTCAATACCCCGTCGAGCCATTTTTTAACATTCTCATCAACGCTATCTTAAGCGGCGAGTTAAAAGCCTATCATCCCGAAGATGATGCTTTTACAACACCTATTATAACGAATGAGTTGAAACAAAGCCTCTATCAATGCGATACTTTTGAAATCGTACATCCCTCTACCTACGAAGTGAGCATACAAGTACTATGTAATGACATCAACCCTGAAGACATCGTGCGCTATCGTATTAAAGAAATCCAGTTTTTTGATACTAAACTTTCTCGTATGCGAACGCGCATATTAGGTATCGCACCTATGCGAGAAGTATTTGATGACGATGGACGATTCAAGTACGAAATGCCTTTATTCTGGATATATTACCCACATGCCCGCGAGGTCTTAGCGAAGTATTATATTTTCAATGAACAAAACGATGCTAAAGTAATGACTTGGGAAGACCTCTTCGAAATGCGAAAATTTTCGAGCTATATATACAAGCTCTCCAATGTACGTGATGAACGCCTAGAAGACTACCTATCAGGCACAGAACGCCTGCGTGAAGCACGTAAACTGGAACTTTCGCTTTTCAATTTCGAGCATGATTTGTGGTCGTATTAACAGCAAGGGTTTTCTTATAAAATTGAGATGCCGCCTAAAAGTAGAGCTTTTTTAACTCGTTTTGTTTATGTGGTTATTTGTTGATTTGGTTATGTGTACATTTTATAAACAAATCACCATATAAACAGATAAACAATTTGTTGATAATGTACTCTTTTTTGCCCGATTGATTTTTTATAAGAAAACCCTTTATTAACAGCCTCTTCATTGACTTTTCATAAAAAAAAGCGTCTAAAGAAACATTTGGACGCTTTCTTTTATTGCTTTTAGTTCAATAAGTGGCAAGCGTCTTAATAAAAGTTTTAATTTCGCGCCCTGCAAACAAAAAATATGGATATATTAATATACGTTGGGATGCTGGCAGTCAGCTTATTGGCCTTGATAAAAGGAGCTGACTTTTTCGTAGATGCGGCAGAGAAGATTGGGCTTTCCTTCGGTATTCCCCCTTTTATTATTGGTGTTACGATTATCGCTTTCGGTACATCTTTGCCCGAATTAGCGAGTTCCATAGCATCTATTTATAAAGGTAGCTCCGAGATTGTGATGTCGGGAGTGCTGGGTTCAAATATTACAAATGTCTCGCTGGTGCTTGCAATAGTAGCGGTCATTGGCAAACAAATTCCCCTCAATAAAAACATTATCAAAGTAGATATTCCTTTACTCCTCATGTCCATTATTTTGCTTTGGTATGTAGCCAGCGACGGCAATATCAGCATTCCAGAAGCCTTACTTTTACTACTTTCCTTAGTTATTTTTCTAGTTTATTCACTTCAAGTAGAAAACGAGGAAAGCGACATCATAGAAGCTAAAGCAGGTATAAAAGATTATGGCTTGCTAATTGCAGGCGGTGTACTCGTCTATCTCGGCGCGGAATATACCATCGAAGCCATCAATAAACTTTCTGATATTGCAGGTATTAATAAAGCAGTAGTGGGACTTACGCTACTAGCCCTTGCCACTTCGCTACCTGAATTGATTGTGAGTATCGCGGCAGCACGTAAAGGAAAAACCGAGATTGCCGTAGGTAACGTATTGGGTTCTAATATTTTCAACACCTATGCTGTGGTAGGTATTGCCCGCTTATTTGGCGAACTAAAGATGACCGACACGATTCTTTCTTTCAGCTTACCCTTTGCCATTGCTATTACTGGACTTCTAGCTTTTAGCTGCCTCTCCAAAAGTATTTCACGCTGGGAAGGCTTGATGTTTTTGGTATTATATGGCTTTTTCTTATTGGAACTTTCTAAGGATGCACTAATGTGATTTATCTCGCGCTCACCCTATTAGGAACGGCTATTTTCACGCTTAGCACCCTCACCGCAGGCGGGGGCGCAATGATGCTATTACCCATCCTGCATTTCACTATCGGGACGCAAGCTACTGCGCCCGTGCTGAATTTCGGCAATTTCCTCGGTCGCCCTGTACGGCTTTTTCTCTTTTGGAAACATATTGATTGGTCACTCAACTTGGTCTACATTCCTGCGGCTTCCCTGGGCGCAGTATTGGGTGCGTACTTATTTGCACAACTCGATGTACCGATATTGCAATTGCTAGTTGGTATTTTTTTGGTTACTACGGGGCTTCAATTCCGATTTGGGAAGAAAGAACGCATTTTTAAGATGCAACGCTGGCAATTTATCCCAGTAGGTTTTGTAGTTGCCTTTATTTCTTCGCTCATTGGTAGTACTGGGCCAGTCCTCAATCCCTTCTACCTCAACTATGGACTCGAAAAAGAAGCCCTTATCGCTACCAAAACGGCTAACTCTTTCTTTGTCGGTATTCTGCAAGTCGGCACCTATGTCTTCTTCGATGCACTACATGGCGAAATGTGGAAATATGGTATTTGCCTCGGTATAGGTATTTCACTAGGCAGTTATATTGGCAAACGCCTCCTGAAACGCATTAGTGCCAAGCAGTTTCGACAATATGTGGTGTATATGATGGTGATTAGCGGGCTGGTGATTTTGGGAAGGTATTTTTTTTTTAATTCTATCAAAAATTATTACTTTTGATTTTGAATTACATTCAATTTAAGATTGAAAAATTTATTAGTTCATCAAAATCCAAAATTATAAAATGAGAGAACCAAATCTTGAATCGATAAAAAAAAACATAGAAACCTTTGTTGTAAGCTCTAGATTCGAAGAGGTATTCAATCTAATGATTGAACATGCAAATAAACTAGATATTTCCCCTAAAGAAGTGAAATTATTACAGGCAGATTATCTAAACCTAAAGAAAAAAGAACGTATGAACCTCATAACAGATGCTGAGGTTCGTACAAATGAGAGTAAACTACGAGACACTATATTAGATTATATTAGCGATAACAAGAGTCAAGATATTCTACTGCACCAACACAATAAGAGGGATATCAATCAGCCAAGAAAACATAACCAAAAATCATGGAATCAAACAATTATAATACTTTTAGCAATTTTCACGCTTCTTATAGTATCTATTTTCTTCTCACAAAATACAGGCCTAAATTTATCTAGCGGATTTACTCCCGAAATCAAAAAATCTAATGAAATAGACATTACAGACATTATAGAATACTTACGACAAGAAGATATTTCTTATGATGGTAAGCAAAAAGTAAAGACAGAATTCATAAAGAAATATATGGATAAATGCTCCTGTAAACCAAGGGCAATCATCGAGGGTGAACACACTTATACTGATGAACCAGATTTAGGTGAATTTCTTGATAGAATAATACTTGGAGAATACAAAAACGCTACTGTTAGAGAAGTAAAAAGTGATACTATCTTTATAAAAAAAGAGCCTTTAATATGATAAAAAAAAGTTTACTCATAGTGCTTTGTTTCATCTTCTCTAATAGCCTTTCATCTCAAAATACAGCATATGAAACAACTAAGGATTTTCTCGAAAGATTAAGAGCCATGCAAATTGAAGACTATAATAAAGAATCATTAAGAAGAATTGAAAGTGTAGGCAGGTATCTAACAATAATATTCGACCAAAATAATGGATTAGCGCAACGAACAAAAGCACAGGAATTAATAATGGAATATGTTGGAGAAGATTTAAAGATTAGAGAAAATTCTGTTTTTTTAACAAACCATACCAGCAATAATTTAGAGCAGTATATTGATGCTGTCAAAAACATTTCCCCTAGTTCGAGTATGAATTTCAAATGGAGTAGTCATATGTATAAGAAAAGAGGAAGAAAAAAGTTTTCACCTAAAAATCACATAATTGACATCGTTTTCGTTCAGTATTTAGGACATTATATGTCCAGTAACCATAAATGTGAAGAACAAAAAGAAGCAGAAACACATATAACTTACAAACCTTCGTGGAAACATCCAAAAATCAAAATTAATCTTATTCAATCTCAAACATATTAAATTTAATATGATGATACATAATTTAACTCAATTGCCTTTTCTATTCATATTTTTTTTGTTTTGTATTCATATGAATGCCCAAGATTATATGACTAAAAAACAGCATAACCTAATCAAAGAAATATCAAATCAAAAAATTGCTTATGAACAGAAAGGAGAGGCTATAACTACTTTTTTGAAGACTATAGATACTACTTCAATCGTGGAAATATTCGGACAGCATGGAATGTTATTAAATAGTATGTTTGTTACAGAATTTTTAGAAAGATTACGCTTTCTAGAATATGGAACTTACAAAGAATTTAGAGTTCATATGCCAAAACGTAAAACAATATATGTACAACATAGACCTATTCGTGAAGAAATGGGGTATCTATCTGCTAACAGACGAAAAAAAATAAAACCTGTACTAGTTACAACCTCATTAGTTGGAATTGGTTATGGAGTGGAGAGATTAGCAAAATATCTTCCTATTGAAAGCGATTTCAATAATAAGACTATATCAGATGATGAATTTGAAGCAAAACATAATTTATCAAGAGGCGGAAACACGGAAAATGATATAGATAGAAACTTGGCTATCGGTACTACTAGTTTACTTGTGGGAGTTTCGCTTTTATCAATCAATAGTGGCATAAAGGTAAGTATTAATAGAAGAACAACTCAATCACTAAGTTTAAATTTAGAGCCTTCAAGTATTAATTTTACATACTCCTTTTAGCTAAGAGAAAAAGCATAGCTCAAAAAACATATCAAAAACAATCATATCATGAAAAAATCTGAAACACAACCCAACGAACATGTTTTATTAGTAAGCGATTTACTTGACCAAATTGTACAAGTTAATAAGCTTATTCAATTGCATATACAGCACAAAGCAGACCCGTTAGATACAAAGCAATATCTACACATCCGCGATGAAAAGATGACATTACTCAATAAATTATTAGGCAATTGGCAACTAAAAGTGGTATATCAAGACCAAGCGGCTTAAGTAGGACTTCTCCTCTAACCAACCACCAAAGCCAACTCCCGTTGCTCTTGGATACTCTCCAAAAACAAAGCCAAAGCCTCCCGCTTAGGCGCATCTAAGGTGTAGCTAATATTATGTGTGAAATAGCTATTGAGGTCAAAATTGGGATGCGGTGAGTTAAGTAGATATTTCAAATCTGGAATCGCATCCACGCCCATTTGCATAGCTTCATTAAATTGCGTGACGAAGCGCTCCGAAAGTGGTTTAGTGCTTACCCAAGCCGCAAACACAAAAGGTAAATTGGTGTATTTTTTCCAATATTTCCCTAAATCATACACATAAGGAAACTGTTCCTCTAAGCCCATTGTGCGGTCGCCTATTACCAAGCCACCTACTCGCTCCTTAATGCGTTGGATATAGCCCTCTTTTGCAGGCATGAATTGAGGGTTGAGTCGCCAATAATCTTTTACCAACAACTTTGTCAATTCTACCGATGTACGCGAATGAAAATCCAGATAAATATGCGTCAGTTCCTCTATCGGGCGGTGGGCATATACACAGACCGTTTTCACCGCACCAATTGCACCAATACAATAGTCCGAAAAAATCTGCGCGCCTTTTATCTCTGGAATCGCTGCCACAGGCACTAGCCCAAAATCAGCTTCTCCCGCCTGCAATTTCGCTGCCCCTACCGAAGGAATATCCAAGGATAATTCAATTTTTTTATCCAAACCTGCCTTCAGCAAGCCATAAAGCAGGGGTTTTGTATTCAAATAGGAAACGGCAGTTGCCTTTAAGTTTCTCATATTGTCTTTTTGAGGTATCAGGTATTAGGTATTAGATATTAAGTTAAACAAAATTTGCCCTTACTTAATACCTAATACTTAATACTTAATACCCATTTATTCAAGATGCGTCGTATCATTCCGCGAGGAAAACACGAATTTTCCATCCTGATAAGTTGCCAAATATAAACCCGTATTAGAATGAGAATAGGTTTGCATATTCGTCAAAGGCTGCTCTTCTAGCAAGCAAATCAAGCAGCGCATGAGTCGCCCGTGCGCGCATACGAGTAGCGTCTTTTCAGGGCGTTTTCTCAAAATTTCAATAAAATCCTGTACGCGTTCTGCTAACTCTCGCGCACTTTCACCGCCTTCTATACGAGCATCAAAGTCGCCTGTTTTCCAAGCAGTAGTGAGGGCTTTATATTCCTCGCGCATTTCAGGCGTACCTGCTTTGCCTTCGTGTATTCCCCAACTCATTTCATTGATTTGCTCAAATTGTTCCCAGGGCAAGCCTACCTCCAAAAAAGGCGCGACGGTTTCATGCGTTCGCTTTAAGCGCGAAGTCAGCACGGTTTCGAAGCCGATGTGCTTGTATTTTTCATAAAAAGCTTGCGCTTGCGTACGTCCTGTATCATTCAGGCTCGTATCTACGCCGCTACCTTGTATAATGTGTTGGCGATTCAATTCCGTTTCGCCATGTCGGATGAAATAAATGGTTTTCATTAATTGCTATTGTGGAGAAGAGAGAGGAGAGACCACTTTGCTGAGAGAAGAGAGATAAAAAATTTCTCTTCTCTCAATCCCGACAACTATCGTGGATGGTCTCTTCTCTCTCTTCTTCAATCAGTTTAAGACGGGCAAAGCCGTATAGCCTCTAAATTTTTTATCATCTTCAAAAACATGTCCTTCAAAGTCCGTAACTACATTGTAAAGCGTATCGCGCTCAATCGCTTGTCGTCCGACGGAACGGATGAGCTTTACCAATTGTTCGGTACTGAGTGCAGGTGTTTGTTCTTCCGAGCCTGCCATAGTATATATTTTCGTCGTATCATCTATCGTACCATCAATGTCGTCTACACCGAAAGTCAGCGAAAGTTGTGCGGTGGTGCGTCCAATCATCGGCCAGTAGGCTTTGATATGTTCAAAATTGTCTAAATAAATGCGGCTAATCGCGTAGTTCCGTAAATCCTCTACCGTTGTGCTTTCAGGCACATGCGACATTTGATTATGTTTATTGCGGAATTTCAAAGGAATGAAGGTTTGGAAACCACCCGTTTTGTCCTGTAGCTTTCGCAATTCTTCCATATGATGAATGCGATGCTTGAACTCTTCGATATGCCCATACAGCATGGTCGCATTGGAACGCATACCGAGTTCATGCCAAATTTCGTGGATGCGTAACCACTCCTCGCCACTGCATTTACCGCCTGCGATTTGGTCGCGGATTTCGGGGTGAAAAATTTCTGCGCCACCACCAGGCATAGAGTTGAGTCCTGCTTCTTTCATCAAGCGCATACCTTCTTCATAGCTCACTTTACCTTTTTTAAAGATATAATGGTACTCCACAGGCGTGAGGGCTTTGATATGTAAATCAGGCCGATGCGCTCGGATATTTTGGAAAAGTTCCGTATAAAATTTCAAATCATATTGTGGCAACACTCCACCTACGATATGCACTTCCGTCACAGGTTCATCATCGTATTTTTTGATAATGTCCAACATATCTTCCATCGTATATTCCCAACCTTCGCCGCGTTTTTTTATTAGGCGGGAATAGGAACAGAAAGTGCAAGTGTATAGGCACACATTCGTAGGTTCGAGATGAAAATTGCGATTGAAGTAGGTGCGATTGCCGTGCTTTTGCTCGCGTATATAATTGGCTAACGCGCCTACATAAGCAAGTTCGCCTTTTTCAAATAAAAGCAAGCCCTCTGCTTCGCTGATGCGTTCGCCTTGCTGTACTTTTTGAGCAATTTGTTGTAGCTCAGGTGCAAGCGTTTTATCAAGTAAGATGGTATCTATGGATGGTGTTGCCATGAAACTTATTTTGATTATGCCTTTGGTACGACATTCAATTTCAAAAGTATAACAAACTTTCGGAACTTTCAGTTTTTATTGAAAATAAATATTTTTCAATTAATTTTATCTAAAATGCTGAAATTCGACGAAAGTGTGCAACTTATAGATGAAATGAAATGTATATCAAGAAACTTATTGACTATTTTTCGTCAATAAGAAGTACATTTTTTTTCAACGCGCCTTTATTTCAAAATTTTCAACTGAAATTAAAGACGGATAACCTACTAATTTTATAGTATGTCTAATCAGATTTTTGAGATTTTACAACAGACTCTTAATAGCCAAGTAATGGAGCAACTCCATTCACAAATCGGTAGTCCAAATCGTCAACAAACATCTTATGCGGCCAATAATATTATCAATACTTTGATAGGCGCATTGGCAAAAAATGCTAGTAACCCACAAAATGAACGTCAGATTGACACCGTGTTGGAGCGCGATCATGCTTCTGGAGCAGGCAATAATATTTTGGAAAATCTTTTAGGCATTCTAACAGGGCAAGTACAAGGCGATAATCGTGCAACGGATGGGCTTGGTATCTTGATGCACTTACTAGGTGGTCGCGCACGTGAAGCAGTAGATATGATTAGCCAAATGAGTGGCTTGGATAGAAATAAAGTGTCGCGTTTGATGATTATGCTTGCGCCTGTGGTACTGGCGGCAGTAGCAAAAGCTAAAAAGAATAATGCACCACAACAGCAAAGACAACAACAACGTCAGCAAGGTGGCTTGAGTGACTTGCTGAACCAAACGGTTCGCAATCAGCAAGTAAATCAAAGCAACCCGACAATGGATTTGGTGAAGAAATTCTTAGACAAAGACGGTGACGGCAAAGTGAAGGAAGAAGTGCAGCAAATCGGGATGCGTATTTTGAGCAATATCTTGAGTGGTAGAAGACGATAGATTGAAGTATTGTTTTGAATTTAGACGCTAACGGGAAGTTAGCGTCTAAATTTTGTATTTATAGCGAACAGCCGCCTGTAAAACCACCTGCATTAAAGGTCGTATTCGCCGTGCCTTTCAGATTGTCTTTCAAAGCTTCTATTTTCAATTCATTCACGCCATTCCGCTTTGGACTGCAATATTCAAATAGGTAATAACTGTTTGCCTCATCGCTCACCCGACTTGCTATACGCGCAAAGGTCTCAATCAACTTATCCGTATTAGAAGCAAATTCAAAGCTATTCACACCGATATTCGTCAATACACTTTCATCTATTTCGCTACCTAAACCTATCGTGTAGAAGGTCATGCGGTCTTTTGCAGCATTTACGCTTTCATATGCTTGCTCGCGGGTGTGGCGCGCTGCTTGGTCAGTACCATCGGTGAAAACAATCATAGAAGCCGCAGAAATACGGTCATCATTTTGATATTCCACCTCATTCACCACTTCGATACCTTTGATAACTGCGCCAAATAAATCGGTCGAATTATCGGTACTAATATCTGGCATAATACCGTCAATAGCTGCTTTTAATGGGGCACGTTCGCCAAGAAAGTCGGTCAGTTTATGCAAACGATTTTCGCCGTCAAACCAACGCACCGAAATATTTATTGCACCATCATTATCATCAGGGATAACGGCATCAATGAATTGCTTGGATGCTTCTTTGAGTTGCGGTAAGTTATTATTCGTGACACTACCACTCAAGTCCAAAATAAGCAAAGTATTATAAGCAAAAAGCTGAGCGCGCGGTGAAATTTGTCGCTCTCCTTCATCAGAGGAAATGAGGCGTTCGGCATCGTCATTGCGCCCTTTTTCATAGATGCTAAAGTCGCTATCTATCAAGCCCGCAACGGGTGTGCCGTCCTTTTTTTGTACTTTAAAAAATACAGATACTTTGGCAGGTGGAGTCGTATATTCTTCTTGGATGAGGATTTCCAAACCATCGGTTCGGATCACCATAGGGTCATCATCTTTATCTTTTTTACAAGAAACAAAAAGCAATCCAACAAGCAAGGTGATTCCTAATAGCTGTGTTTTCATTTTACTAGACTTTAAGTGTGAACAAGATATGTCCGAATACGCTTGATTCGATAACGGGAAGGATACGCGAATCATTGCTAGGGTTGCATCTTTAGAATGTGAAACAAATGTTAAAAGTCGTTTGCTAAAAATTTATTAGGCATCTTCATATCCTTTTTGTCCTCCCCAACGTTACCTTATCGCATGAATTGGCAAAAACACATTACTTCACACCCGAATCTTTTGATTATGCAAAACAAAGTTGTTTCATTCTTGGCTTTTACCCTATTTATCGTGTGCATTAGCGCAGCTACTTCATTTTACCTTTTTCAGCAATATTATCTCCCCCTCGCGCTGCAACAAGCCACATCGCAAGCACCACACGCACAACTTACCAAACACACCAATACCGCACCACTTTCCATACCCGAAGATTTCGTGAGTACTGCCGAGCGCATCACCAATTCGGCAGTGGGCATTACTGTCTACAAAAATGACATCCGCATGGCAGGCGGCTCAGGCGTTATCATTTCCAGAGATGGCTATATCGTTACTAATTATCATGTGGTGGAAGGCTCTACTTTTTTTGAAGTCACCTTATCGAATAAGAAAGAAATAAAGGCAGAACTCATCGGCACCGACCCAAGTAGCGATTTGGCTTTGCTAAAAATAAAAGAGAACAACCTTACGCCCGTTTCCATAGGCGATTCGGATAAAACCAAAGTCGGGGAATGGGTATTGGCAGTCGGAAATCCATTTGGCTTGACCTCTACCGTTACTGCGGGTATTGTGAGTGCAAAAGCGCGTAGTATTCAAATCCTTCGTGGGCGTGATTATGCTATCGAAAGCTTCATCCAAACCGATGCTGCCGTAAATCCTGGCAATAGCGGTGGCGCACTCGTGAATGCAGCAGGCGAACTCATAGGTATCAATACCGCTATCGTATCGAATAGTGGCGGTTATGAAGGCTTCTCTTTTGCTGTGCCTTCTAATTTGGTACGAAAAGTCGTGAACGACCTTCGCGAACATGGCGAAGTGAAACGTGCAATTCTAGGCGTAGAAATTAATGATGTAGATAGCGATATTGCACGTCGTTTGAAACTTGATAAGGTGGAAGGTGTTCTTATTAGAAATGTACGAAGTGGTACTACGGCAGCCTATGCAGGTTTGCGTACGGACGATGTCATCACACACATCAATGGCATCAAGACCAGTAGCACAGCCGAATTGCAAGAGCAAATCGCGCGGCTTCGTCCAGGGAATAATATTAGTATTCACTATATTCGCAAGGGCGTTCGGTCGAAAAAATCGAATGTTCGACTACAAGCGATTAATGGATAGTGAACGTATTAGGTATTAAGTACAAGGTATTAGGTAGGCTTGAAGCAACAATAAAAACAAAAGCAGCCTACCTAATACTTAATACCTGATACCTAATACAACAACAACATGCCTGTAAACATACCCGAAACGGGGCAAAAACGCATTGTGATTATAGGAGGCGGTTTCGCGGGGCTAACCTTAGCGCGCAAACTCGCTAGTTCCAATTACCAGATTGTATTGGTGGATAAAAACAATTTTCATCAATTTCAGCCGCTTTTTTATCAGGTAGCGATGGCGGGTTTAGAACCTAGCTCGATTGCCTTCCCTTTCCGAAAAATATTTCAACGGCACAAAAATGTATTCGTTCGTGTAAGCGAAGTGAATGAAGTAGATACCGAACAGAAGCAGGTCATCACAGCACATGGCTACCTGAATTATGATTATTTAGTGGTTGCTGTAGGGGCAGATACGAACTTTTTTGGAAATGAAAATATTGCCAAACATGCCATCCCGATGAAGTCGGTTTCGGAGGCACTTTTCTTACGAAATTCTATTTTGGAAGACTACGAAACTTGCCTCACGATACGCGATTATGATGAGCGACAGCATTATATAGATATTGTAATAGTCGGTGGCGGCCCGACTGGCGTGGAAATTGCTGGCGCATTGGCAGAAATGAAAAAATATGTCATTCCACATGACTATAAAGAACTTGATGAAGACGAAATAGATATTTATCTCGTACAAAGTGGCGATAGGTTGCTGAAAGGGATGTCGCAAAAATCATCGGACTCGGCATTAGAGAGCTTGGAAAATTTGGGCGTGAAAGTGGTGCTTAATACACGCGTAACGGACTACGATGGCGAGTACGTCTATATGAAAGATGGCTCTAAAATATTGACCAAAAAGCTGATATGGGCAGCGGGCATCAAGGGCAATACAATACCTGGATTACCTGAAGAAAGCATCGTACATGGCAATCGCATCAAAGTAAATGAATTTAATGAAATAGAAGGCTTGGAAGATGTCTATGCGATTGGCGACATTGCTTTTATGCCAGATGAAAAATACGAATATGGGCATCCGCAAGTAGCACAAGTAGCGATTCAGCAAGGGAAAACGCTAAGTCGGAATTTCAAAGCAATGGCAAAGGGCAAGGAACGCAAAGCTTTTCAATATAATGATAAAGGTTCTATGGCTACTATCGGGCGACGACGGGCGGTAGTGGACTTGCCACGCGGCTTTTTTCAAGGCACGATTGCTTGGATTTTATGGCTGATTGTGCATTTGTTTTCTATTATTGGCGTGAAGAATAAAGTGATTGTATTCATCAATTGGGTTTGGAATTACGTAACCTATGACCAATCTTTGCGCTTGATTATTCGACCTTATTTGCGGGATAAAGAACGGTGAAATAATATTATATCAAAATCATCATGAAAGCAAAACGCTTATCTACGGACACCGATACGCTTATCAGTACTTTCGGACTGAAAAAGCAGCGCGATACAGAGCTATTAAATAGCTGGCTCAATGCAAGTGGTAAACTCACACCTTTGCAGTCGGAACTCTTGGATAAAGTGTATGCTTCTGCGATTAATCGCATAGCGGGTTGGAATGAAGAGGAACTTAAAATCAAGTTTATCAGCTTCTTGCTATTCATTGCGGATGTGGAGGAAGAAGGTAAAATTAGTAGTTTTTTTGAGCGAGCAATGAGTCATGTTTGGGATGATTTTGAACTTTCCGTCATCTGCGATTGCGTAATTGCAACACCACTTGGATATAATACACCAAAGACACCTTATTTCTTTTTGCAAGAATACAAAAAGCAAAAAGGCGACCTCCACGATCCCGAAGGGCAAATGTTAGCGTCCATGCTCATTGCCCAAGCCAAAAATGCGGATGACCAACCTATCTATGGCGCGTGGCTCACAGGAAGTATTTGGTTCTTTACTATTTTAGAAGGAACAAATTATCACATCAGTAGCGCGTTTGATGCGACTTCTAAAGAGGATTTATTGCAAATTATTTTCATCTTGCGCGCTTTGAAATCGCTTATCCTTGAACGGAAAAAATAATTCAATTTGAAATTCACACTACAACATAATGACCCTAAATCTAATGCCCGTGCGGGACTCATGGAAACCGCACATGGACAAATTGAAACTCCAATTTTCATGCCCGTCGGTACGGCAGGTACGGTAAAAGCGGTGCATCAGCATGAATTGGTGGAGAATGTGCAAGCACAAATCATTTTAGGCAATACCTACCATCTTTTTTTGCGTCCAGGAATGGAAATTTTGCAAGGAGCAGGCGGCTTGCATCAATTTATAAATTGGGATAAACCAATACTTACCGATAGTGGCGGCTATCAAGTCTATTCCTTGAGTGGAATGCGAAAAATCAAGGAAGAAGGCGTGACTTTTCAGTCGCATATTGATGGCTCAAAACACACGTTTACACCCGAAAATGTAATGGATATTCAGCGCATCATAGGCGCAGATATTATCATGGCATTCGATGAGTGTCCGCCCTACCCTAGCGATTATAAATATGCCAAAAAGTCGATGGAAATGACACACCGTTGGCTACAACGCTGCTGCGACCGCTTCGATAGCACCAAGGGTTTGTACGGCTATTCGCAAACCTTCTTCCCGATCGTGCAAGGCAGTACCTATGATGACTTGCGCCAAAAATCGGCAGAAACCATCGCTAGTTTTGAGCGCGAAGGCAATGCTATAGGTGGGCTTTCAGTAGGGGAACCTGCGGAGGAAATGTATCGCATCACGGATATGGTGTGCCAGATTTTACCAAAGGACAAACCGCGCTATCTCATGGGCGTAGGTACGCCTACGAACTTGCTAGAAAATATCGCACTAGGCGTGGATATGTTCGACTGTGTACTCCCCTCTCGCAATGCACGGCATGGCATGTTATACACCTCGGAAGGCATGATAAACATCAAAAATGCGAAGTGGAAAAATGATTTTAGCCCGATAGACACACATGTACCTACACCGACGAGTCAGCAATATTCTAAAGCCTATTTGCATCATTTGGTGCGCTGTAAGGAACTATTGGCGGCGCAGATTTCTACGCTTCATAATTTGAGTTTTTTCCTCTGGTTGGTGGGAGAAGCGCGCAAACATATTTTAGCAGATACTTTTGCAAGTTGGAAAAATGAGATGGTACAGAAGTTGGAGGTGCGTTTGTAAATTTGCTTAAACGATTTTTAAGACAAAAACATGAATTCATACAGCAAATACTTAAAGCGTCCCAATGCAAAAATGCCTAAAGTGCATTTAGATATTTTGGATAAAGGTGAAGCCGTAGCAAGCACCTCCGTTTTGGAGCGGGCTGCTGTTAATCGCCTCTTTGACAAGGGCTATTTAGAAGCTGAAAATGGATTTCATCGTGCGGAAGATGGGAGTACATATGTGGCTTGCTTGACCAAGATGCCCAATGTAACGCTGGAGATGCTGAATTGGTGGTTTTGGTGGCATGCTGCCGAAGGCATGAGGTATCAAATATGGTATCCAGAAATGCACTACGATATTTCTGCCGATTTTCAAGGCTACTATAATGATGAGAGCAAAAGCTATAGCGAACGCCTACATTTAAGTACGCACTTGGTCACGGAAGATGTCGGGATGGGCAAGGACAAAATACTCATTGATTTTATGCACCCTAATGCGTTTGGCTGTGATAAAAATAAAAATAAATTAAAGCCCGATGAAGTTACGATTATTTGCGCCCGCGTAGGCTCGCCTGATAAGGGCGTGTGGGGAACGGAAATGTGTCATTTTGTAAGAAAAGTAGAGCAAGGCGTAGAAATGCGAAGTCGTTTTTGGTTGGGGCATAAAGTGGAACGCATGGGCGGATTGGCACAAGGATTGTTGAATAGTATTTTGAATCAAGGCTTCGTGAAACGGCAATTGTTGCCTAAAAATCTAGGTAGCAGTATGTTCCATCATTGCTCACAGGAATATCACAATCTCGCGAGCTTTTTACCAGCACTTTATCAAGAAGAAAGCATGTCCTAATCATCGCCGCTTCTTAGGGCGCAGAATATGCAATTCACTCTTTAGATTGCTGACTTTATCCTTTGGAAGGCTGATAAATCTCATATCATCGCGGCCCGAT
>JAHDCQ010000100.1 GCA_020629845.1 Saprospiraceae bacterium
ATCGTTCGCAAGAGGATTATCCCAATGCAGTAGTTACTATTACCGCCACATTAAATCTAAAAAAACAGCAGCGCGATTCTCTTTTACTCGATTGGATATTGAATGTAACAGGTGCAATACACCGTGAAAAAGGAGACTGCCCAAAAGCGATTGAATACCTGCAAGAAGGATTGGAAATTGCTAAAGCTTTAGGCTATGAGTCTAATTCCTTTCATGAGCATTTACAGGCTTGCTATGCCCAATTAGGCAATTATCGAAAAGCGCATGAACATGCTCTAAAATACAAGGAATTTGATGATAAACATAGGGACGACTACCTCAATAAAGAACTCACAGAAATACGCGAAAAATTTGAAACAGAACGCTTAGAAGAGCGCAATACAACCTTAGAAATTGAAAACAACTTGAAGGAAGCTGCAAATAGACAACAGCGTATTATCATTACCAATTTAATTATTGGAGCCTTAACCATTATTTCCTTAATTGGGCTGCTTTGGTTCAATAATCGCCGCCGCCAACTAGCAGAACGCATGGTAGCCCAACAACGCCAAGAACTGGACGAGCAGCGCATCAAAACCCTAGAACAAAATGCCCAATTGGAACGCACCCGCGCTATTGTGCAAACCCAAGAAGGCGAACGCGAACGCGTAGCCAAAGAACTACATGATAGTCTCGGTGGTATTTTGTCAACTACAAAATTGTATTTTGACCAGCTTAAAATTGAGAATCAACAACAGCAACAAAAAGTCGGCAGACTCCTAGATGATGCCCTTAAAGAAACCCGCGCTATTGCTTATGCTATTCTACCGAAAACGCTACACCAATATGGACTCCTGCCTGCTTTGGAAGGTTTGGCACATCAAATCAATGAAGCGGGACAAGTGCAAGTGAGTTTCCAGCATTTTGGCGAAACCCCTACCCTATCCGAAGAACAAGCTTTGATGTTGTATCGCATTGTGCAGGAATTGCTCAATAATACCATCAAGCACGCCCAAGCCGAAGAAGTATTGATTCAACTCACTTTTGACAACTCCAATATCGAACTCCTTTTCGAGGATGATGGTGTGGGCTTTGATACCGAAACGGCTAATTATGGTATGGGCATTCGGAATGTGCAATCGCGTACAGAATATTTGAATGGAGCATTGACGATTGAGTCGGAAATTGGCGTTGGTACTACTTTTGAAATGCGCTTTCCAAAACTTCTAGCGGAAAACCACTAAAAATCAAAATGGCGGTTTCTCCTGATGCGCCAGCCTGCATTCTCGCCTAATTTTGTGCTTGTAATTATGATTATTCAATCAAGTGAAAACAACATCAAATGAAAACATTGAAAGTAGTATTGGCATTCGCCATTGCCTTAGGTATATTTTTGCCATTTAATAGCCTATTTGCACAATCTTCACCATTGGTGAAGTACAAAGTGGAACTCTACTCCATGCGTTGTGTCGAAGAAGATGACCCAGGTGGAGAGATTGAAATTTATGGAAAAATCAAAGCGCAATTGGATTATCGCGGACGCGACCGAAGAGTAAGCAAAACGCCCAAAACGGTATGGTATCGTTCAGAAAGCAATCCTTTTGAGCTAGACGAGGGCGAGACTTACTACAGAAAGGGCTATACCATCATCTCCATCCCTCAAAGTGAAGTACGCAATGTTCGTATCAATCTCAGCGAGCAACTCACCGAAGACGACGGCTCTTCAGCAGATGATAAGTTCCGCATTGATACAAGACGGTGCAGCAGTGGCTACCACTCTTGGGCAGCGACGGATGGGCAGCGCTTGAAAACAATTAGATTCGTAGAAGGCGATACAAAGTTAGACGTAAGATGGCGCGTGGTGAAAATGTAAAGTCAAAATATCTAATAATGACAGTCACTTCCAAAGTGACTGTCATCTTAATAACAATATCATCAAATGAAAACGAACCGTAATATCACAGCAATATTGATGCTCTTATTTATAGTCGGCATTAATACGAATACCCAAGCACAACCGAAATGGCGCATTTCATCAGCAGGAACATCGGCTTGGCAAGACCAGCCCACAGGTTCGGGATGGGCAGTAGCTGACCAACACTATGCCGATTTTGATGGTGATGGCAAAACCGATGTTTTTGTCCTAAAAAATGGACAATTTCTCTATTCCTCTGCGGCAAAAGTCAAGTGGGAAACGCTTAATAGCCGTTTTGCATCTGCGAAGTTTTCTATTGACGATTTACGCTTTGGCGACTTCAATGGGGATAGAAAAATGGATGTCTTCTTCGCATGGAAAGGCTACTACGGCTATGTGTCTGCTGGAAAAGGGACATTTATCAAACTGCGGAAAGCAGATGCTCCTTTATCGCAATTGGGCATAGGCGATTTTAATGGCGATGGCAAAGCCGATATTTTTTGGCAACGCTAAGTCGAAAATTTAGAACGAATGAAAAGATAATTCACTAGGCGAGCCTTTCCCCCGAGGTTCGTCTTTTTATAACCAACCTAATGATGGCAACACGACTAAAATACCTATTGATACTTATTTTATTTGGGTGGCAAGCCCATGCACAATGCAATATTCATCCCAATTTCAGAAGCATTGCTAATATGAAAGGTTTAAATGCTACTTATGAAATGCAACTTACTATTGTAGGCACTCACCTAAATGGCACACAATATACAGTCAAAGGAAAAGTCGAAATTTGTAAGCGCAATTTTGAAAAAAACTGCTCCAAACAACTTAGTTTTTCGATGCTGTTATCGGATAAGCAAGCGGAACAACAAGTATATCAGTTGAGTGTTGATTTTGTAGATAATACGCTTCAAGAACAGACAAATGGAAGAACAAAAACCTACTCCAATATTCAACGCAAAGGCAATAGTTTCTACGTGACTGCCGTAGATGGAACGATTTTGACCTTTAGCTTTGTGAAACATCCGCTTTGTCTAAACTAGCGGAAAACCACTAGAAAAAAATTAGCGGTTTCCCCCGATGACTTATAAAAGTAGGATGCGTAACTTTGTGGTATTGATTTTATACCTATCACACTATCAAATGAGAACATTACTTTTTATATGCGTGCTATTTTTTGTATTTCCCCTACCTTTTTCTGCCCAAAACTGCATGGAAATCGGCACCAACTTCCACTTCTTCGGAGCGGGTGTGTATAAGGATATGAAGCTCTCTTCTACCCCTTTTTTTACTAGAAACGATATTTATAGAGAAGACGATAATGATTGGGATTCAGGACTGGCCAGCACAATGGCGCAAGATGCCGCAGGCTATCCGCTAGAAGTACCTTTTCCACATCCTGACAATGGCAATGCCCAAATAGTAGCCTTCACCATTGGTGGTTATGAACAAAGCTATGAAACAGGTACCTACGTCATGCTTTTTGATGGCGTAGGTACATTCAATTTCGTGAATTGGACAGCGGCTACCGTCACATCCGTCGCGGCAGGACGCATCGAATTTACGATTGATGTCGTAGATGGCAATGGCGTACATATCGAAATGATGAGTTCGCAATTGGGTAATCATGTACGCAATATCCGCATTGTGCGCGATATTTATGAAAGTGATTATTTGACGGCACCATTTTTACCGCAATTTGCTGCCAAAGCTGATGAATTTGGCACGTTTCGTTTCATGGATTGGGCGGCTACCAATTATCATCCGATAAGTGCTTGGGGCGACCGAATTGATGCGAATTTTCACACCCAAGCCAATGATCCCGAAGGCATGTCATGGGAATTTATGATTGATGTAGCCAACTATTTTGACAAGGATATTTGGATAAATGTCCCGCACCTAGCCGATGCAAACTACATCACACAGATGGCTATGCTTTTCCGCGACCGCTTGGAGACGGAACGCAGCATTTACCTAGAATACTCCAACGAATGCTGGAATTGGATTTTTGACCAAACCCATTGGCTGAATGACAATCCGCCCTTTACAGGCAATATTGGTCAGAACTATGGCTATTACTCGCTACAAGTGTTTGACACTTGGGAAACGGTATTTTCAGGACAAGAAAATCGTCTAAAAATGGTATTGGCAGGGCATGATTATTTCGTCATTGATGCAATGGATTATATCATCGCGCAGGGCGAAGGGGATTTGGTAGACTTAGTTTCCTACCCTGGCTATGTCGCCCTCAGCGACCCTACGGATTATGATGCCCTCGACGCACTTAGCGCAAGTGCTACTGCCGATGACGTGATGGATATGCTAGAAGCAAATATGGCGAGCAATTTCTACTGGATGAACCAATTCAAAATCCTCGTTTCGGATGTGTATGGCAAAGAATTTACGATGTATGAAGGCGGGCAGCATCTCACCCCGCGTTGGTTTGGCTTAGAAGCAGACTACAATCCTGCGCTTTATGCCGCACAAAATAGTACACGCATGTATAGCTTTTACCAAGATATACTCGATTACTATAAAAACACGCTTGGTGTGACGCTTTTTATGAATTATACACTCACTAGTCCACAGGAAAGTGCATTTGGGAGTTGGGGTTTGTTGGAGAATTATTTTTCTACGCCAAATTCGCAAAAATGGAACGCTATAATGGATTGGCGAGCAGCTAATACATGTACTACTGCCGATGCGGATTTAGCCATAAAAATATACTTGCAAGGTGCGTATAATTCTAGCACAGGCTTGATGAATGACCACTTACGCGCTAATAACCTTATTGCCCTCAACGACCCTTACGGACGCGACAAAGCAATCACCGATATGAATATTCTAAATACTACGGGCAGCAATGCCATAGTGGATTGGGTAGATGTGGAATTGCGCCATGTGGATAGTCCAAATATTGTACGCCACCGAACAGCAGCTCTTTTGCAACGCGATGGAGATGTGGTGGATGTAGATGGCGTTTCTGGTATTGTGTTTCCTAATGTCTCTGTAGGTGATTATCATGTTTCTATTCGACATCGCAATCATTTAGGAACAATGACGAATACGGCAGTTTTGAGTATACCATAAAGATTAAAATGCCTTTTAATTTACCTCTAAAAATATGTTAAATTCACTCTTGTTCTAACGGCAAAAGGCGCATTTTTCGTGACGAATACTCAAAAAATGGTGTCAAATGACTAAAAAAGAGAAAAAAATGCGGTTCTCTAAAATAAAAAAACTGTCTTTTTTTTGTTCTCCAAAAAACATTTATACTTTTGTAATATTAAAAGCTATGATATGACCGATTATCAAAATTGATTCTCACTACTATTATAAAAAAGCATTAGTAAATGCTGAAAAATTAAATGATATTCCATCCACTACAATAACAAATTACTTTAATTAAGATTAAGACATCAGCATTAGTGTCTCTCTCATGTTTTTTATGAAAGAGCTTTTCATTAGTTGAGTTCTTGAGTTTCAAGAACAATTCAAAGTATTTCTATTTCCCTTACCTACTGACACTTCATGTTGCTTTAGCAGTTGTACGCTACAAGCCTAATACAGGTTTGCCTTATATGCTGACTAGAGTACTGTTTTACTTTATTATTTCAACTAAACTACTACCTTCTTATGAAAATTTGCTGTACTACCTTGATAGTGCTACTATCATTGTTGTGTCATAACATTGCTTATGCACAAGCTCCTATTTGTGAAGTAGATAATGAAGCAGAGGCTGTACCTTTCCGATTGCATCCTAAATTGCAACAAAAGTACAATCAGCGCAGCCCAAATGCTACTTGGAGTGTTCAGTCTCCTTATGGTGGATGCCCTGACAATTGCGACCCCAATGATGGTTTTGACTGTTGTCCTATAACTCCTTGTTCTAATTTTGAAGTTCCAGTAGTAATTACGCTTTTACAAGATGGAGCATGCGGAAACAACGCTATGACGATTGCGAATATAGATGCATTCATGACGAAAATGAATGACTACTATGCCTGTGCTAATATGCCTATAACACTATTTAAGTGTACCAATTGGGATGACTCATCTATCGACTATATGGGTAACCCGAATAGTACTTTGAGCGATGGTTCTACTCGTGCAATTTGTAATAATGACTATAATTTATTTTATCGTTCTAGTGGTAATGATATGCCACCGAATGATCCTGCTGGTAATGGCGTAGATGACTTTCAGGAAGTAAAACCATTTAATATCCCCAATGTACTCAATATATACATCCCTGGCAATTATAATGGTTTTACTGGTCAAGGCTTTACATCAGAAGGTGGAGTTGCTTCTTTTCCAAGTACTAATTTGTCATCTTATGCTACTGCTTTTGGTATAGATGGCTTGAATAATAGTATAGATGACTGCACGGATATGGCTAGTGGTTCTGCTACAGCTATTCACGAATTAGGACATTGGTTTGGATTGTACCATACGCATGGAGCAGTCAATAATTATCAGGTAAACATGGGCGATCCCAATGGTAATTTTTGGGCAGAATGTCCAGATGGTTCCGAATGCTGTACATCAGGAGATTTTATTTGTGATACCGACCCTGATCCCAATATCAGACCATCTAATGATGTTACAGACTCTAGTGGTAATGCTATCGCCAATTGTGTAAGCTATCCTTCTAATTGTAATCCAGATGCTAGCTCCTGTTTTTCTACTTGTGCTGCGTCCTACCCAATGACTACTAATGCCGATAATAACATCATGAGTTATAGTTTTTGCCGGTATGAATTTACGGAATGTCAAAAGACAAAAATGCTTGATGCACTTTTATGTGCTCGCAGTAACTTAATTTGTTGTGATCCTGATTTTGCAGATACTGACCAGGCTGCTCCTTATGTGGTAGAAGAAGAAATAGTGATATGCGTAGGTGATGCTATTCCAACTTTTACGATCAATGATGCAACAGGAGGTGCTGCTAATCCAGATTTGAATACTACTTGTATTGGATGGTATGCTTCTGCTAATAATGTGTTAGATTTCAATGAATTAGGAACTGGACTTACTTTTACACCTGCCGTAAGTAGTGCAATACCTGGTACTTACACCTTCTATTTTGACGATGATTTAAATAATTATTCCATTACTCCTTGTGATGATGACGTTCGTAAAGCCGTAACCTTAATTGTTACAGAACAGGCACAGGCTATCACGAATATGGATGGCTGCATCTCAGGAACAGAGTCTTTGGATTTCAGCTATTCCTCTAGCCTATCAGATAATTGCCAAATATTAGGTTATTATTTTTCTGATGGCAATCCTAGTACATTATCTCCAACTACTACTATTAATAATGCTATTAATGGAAGCGCACCACTCAACTTAGCAAATGGAAATATTATTCAAGCAAATGCTGGGATGCCAATGACAGATTTAAGTGCATTATCTATTGATTGCGATGCCTTGAATGCTGCTGGTGGAGATGGAAGCTACTTCTTAACCCCCTTTATTACGCAATGTGAAGATGATTTTATGTGCTCAGGTAGTGGAAGTGGAACACCTACTATTTGGAATTTCGACCCGCAACTTGGTGGTGGTTCTAGTGGAACTATACAATATAGTAGTTGTACTCCTCCTGCAGGTTATCAGCTAGAAAGCTGCATGATAACAGTAACAGTAACTCAATACAGTGGCAATACTTCAGGAACGATTAACTTTGATGTAAGGGATATTTCCTCTTGTGGCTTTATAAGTAGCGGTGGTGATATATCGCAAAATGTAAGTTCTGTGCCCTTTACCTTTACCATCCCTAAATCTATAATAGATGGACAAATGGATGATAATGATTTTAATGAAACAACTGATGCATTTTGTTTGAATGCAGTGGACATAGGAGGTGATGATGGAGTACGAATTTCCTATACTGTAGACTTATCAGCTACTTATGCTGGACGTGATGCTCAAACACTTTGGAACGCTAATGGAATGCCTACCATAGTGGATAGTGATTGCTTCTGGGGTACGCCCTTTGAAATAGTATGTACTGACCTAGCCTCCAATAATGTTTTAGCTGATTGTCAAGATAACTCAGGTACAATTGCTCTAAATATCACAGGCGGTACAGCACCATACAGCATAACGAATGACAGTGGCGCAAATATCACACCAACAGCAGGGCTCACAGGCTCTCAAAATGTAACTGCCACTACTATGACAGCAGGCAATTATAATATTACCGTCGAAGACGCGGCAGGCTGTGAAAGCACTTTCACGGTCAATTTGACTGCTGCCTGTGCTATGCCAGTAGAACTAATGGCTTTCACAGGCGAACACCACAATGGTATGAACTACTTGAACTGGTCTACCGCCACCGAGCTAAATAATGACCATTTCGTGCTAGAACGCAGCGAAGATGGACTAAAATTTGAACCACTTGCAAAAGTACAAGGTGCAGGCACTACTGTAGAAGCACAATACTACGATTTCATTGATATTGCACCGAAGTTGGGTATAAATTATTATCGCTTAAAGCAAGTAGATTTAGATGGTGTGTTTGAATATTCTAATGTCATATCCATTGATAGCAATACTGATAAGTTCGTTACCAAAGTATATCCTTCTCCTACTTCCACTTTCTTAAATGTGGAAGCAAATGAAGTAGTAAATCAAGTAGAAATTATTGATTTGACGGGACGCACAGTACTGCTAAGTACATTTGAAGATGCAAATCAGCTAAGGCTTGACGTATCATCTTTATCAATTGGCACTTACTTTGTCAGTATTGTATCGGATGAAGCAACTAAATTAGTTCGCTTTGTAAAGAACTAAAACTCTGTACTCTGTAAAAATCTAGCTGCTAAGCAGCATATGCCAAGTAAGCTAGATGGATAAACACGGGAGGAGCGATTGTTATGATTGCTCCTGCATCGTGTTCATTCTTCAAATTACAATTTTTATAGCGAGAAATTATACAAAAATGCCCTTTCCTATCGAATAGGAAAGGGCATTTTTATTTAGAAATGGGATACTTCTACCAAGACTTCTTATGAAAATCAGAAGCTCCAGAAGTACTCACATTCTGTTTTGCAGGATTGCCATAGAGATAGACATCACTTGCACCACTTGCATTTACATCTACCGCCTCTTCTACATGCACCGTAACATCTGCACCGCCTGACGCGCTTATATCGCACACCTGCACGCGCAATTCTTTTGCCTCTATATCGCTGCCGCCACTACTCGAGAAACTAGCATGTCGGACATTCCCTTTCAAAATCGCATCCGAGCCACCACTCGAAACGCAATCCAGTTCATCTACATCTATTACAAGCTTCACATCGCTACCACCACTCGTCACAATTTCTAAATCATCCGAAGAAATTGTATTTTCACTATACACATCCGAGCCACCGCTTGAACTAATGCCTTCAATGTCGCGCATGGTCACATGCACCTTCATCGCAGTTGCTTTATAAATAGATTTATCTACATACATTTTCAAAGTACTACCGCGCACTTCCGTCTTAATTTGAGCTAACAAATTCTCATCTGCTTCTACCACTACACTTGTCGAATTACCTTGTGTAAGGTATACATCTAAGCCACTCGCTGCGGAAATACGGTCGAAACTACCTACTTTGCGTGTATCTTCTACCACATTTCCATTCCCTCTAGTACTTTTGCCCCAGCCCCATTGTGCTTGCACGGTTTGAAAAGCGATTACGAAACATGCCGTTAGGCACAACACGATAAATTCTTGTTTTTTCATTACAATCAGGTTTAGTTAATTTTAACGTTTGTAAATAATTGACCCTTTTTTAACAAAAAGGTTGCACAACTTAGTATTTTTTTAGCAAATTTACTTACTATCTAACATCCTAAAAAAGGGTTTTTCTGTAAAAAAACTAATCAAAACGCGTTTTATTCATCCACTTATCTCTGTTGGTATTCGCTAAAAATATGTTCCTTTGCGGGAAATTTTAGCAAAGCAAAAAAGTCCTAACAATACATGAAAAATATAACGGTAATTGGTGCGGGTACAATGGGAAATGGTATCGCGCATGTGTTCGCAATGAATGGCTATCAGGTAACGCTTGTAGATATTGCTCAAGCAGCATTAGATAAAGCTTTAGCCACTATCGAAAAGAACTTGGATAGAATGCTCAAAAAAGAGCGTATCACAGCCGCAGATAAGGATGCTACCCTAGCGAACATTAATACAAATACAGACTTAGCTAAAGGCGTTGCCAATGCAGACCTAGTAGTAGAAGCAGCTACCGAAAATGTAGACATAAAACTCAAAATTTTCCAAACCATTGATGAAAACGCGCCAGCAGATGCCATCTTAGCATCCAATACCTCTTCCATATCTATTACAAAAATAGCAGCCGCTACCAAACGCGCGACACAAGTCATCGGTATGCACTTTATGAACCCTGTGCCAGTAATGAAATTGGTAGAAGTAATTCGTGGCTATGCCACTTCCGATGAGGTGACGAAGACGATTATGGAGCTTTCTAAAAAAATTGGGAAAGTACCAACAGAAGCGAATGATTATCCTGGCTTCGTGGCGAATCGCATCCTATTACCCATGATAAATGAAGCTATTTACACACTCCACGAGGGCGTAGCAGGGGTAGCAGAAATTGATACGGTAATGAAGCTCGGTATGGCACACCCAATGGGACCTTTGCAGTTAGCAGATTTTATTGGTTTAGATGTATGCCTTTCTATTTTACATGTGCTACATGATGGATTCGGACAGCCTAAATACGCGCCCTGCCCTTTGCTCGTGAATATGGTAACGGCAGGCAAAATGGGGCGCAAGTCGGGTGAAGGTTTTTATAGCTATTCGCATGGTACAAAGGAGTTGATAGTGGCAGATGCCTTTAAATAGACTTCATTCCATCACCATGTTTTTTCAGAAAATATGGTGATGGAATGAACAATTTAAAATGCTGCTTTTCAGACCCAAAAATACGCTGTTATATAAAGCTCTGCTTGAACCAAATTCCTTAAACACAGTTTATAAGCCCAATAAAATCATTCAATTATGAAATCATTACTATTGTTTATGCTGCTGTGGGGAACAGCTATTAATTCTCCTGAACTCCCAATACTCGTTGAAGCAACTATTACTTCTACTACTGACGATTATGTTGGTTTTACGCTCCGCAATAATAGTCTAAAATCTATTCCGCTTATTATTCCAGGCGTGATGAATCCTAATCTTTCGCCTGTATCCAATAGTGGCGTAGATTTGAAAGTGGGACAGAAAATTCTTTTTAAGTATAAAGGGAAAAGACGGGTTTTACTAGTAGTAGATAAGAGCTTGGAAGGACAAGTAATAGACGTTTCAAAATTATTGAAACAAAAGAAACTCGAGCTTGATAAAAAGTGATAAATTATGAGGGATGAAGTATAATACCAATCCATATCCAAAAGTTGCATTATTCTGGAGCGCTTTTTTCCTTTAGGCTTCGTTATTTTTTCATAGCCAGCCAAGAGGATGCCTAGAAAAAAATGCCTTGCCCAAGAAAAAAATCACTATCCAGTTTAATACAACTTTTGAACATGGATTGGTATAAAAAACTCATCCCTCATAATTCATACCTCATCACTCAATCACGATATTATCTATTCTAGAGGTGCCTGTATTAGTAGAATTATCGCCTGTATGACGGAACGCAATGTGCCCTTTGCCTGCATAAGCAGCTAAACTTACCGAAGAAGGTACCCAAATATAATCTTCATTTGAAGCATCTGCTAAAGTAGTACCATCTAATTCCGTCCAAGTCGCGCCTGCTATATTGCTGCCGTCGTAATCCGTAGCAAGCAATACACTCAGACCTTCATGCGTCCAGAATGCAATCGCTGTCTCAAAGCTAATATTGCTTAGAGTATCAAAGTCCAGTTCAGGGGAGATGAACCACGCTTCTATTTCATCATTATCATTATTAAAACCACGTGCTTCAATAAAACTGTTACCACCAAAGTCGCGCGCTATCCAAGTATTCGTATCTGCGCCTTTCATGCTGATATTTTGCCAGCCATCTACATTCGCCACTTCAAAACTTAGTTGTCCAGTAAAGGTTACATTGAAGGGGTCGTCTTCTGGCACTTCCACTTCCCCTCCTTCAATGTCGTCGAGATTGCGAATACTCAATTGTGCAATCTGATCTTCCGTGCCTTGTCCTACTATCGCTGTTATTGTAACTTCATTGGTAGGGAATAGATTACTTGCGAAAGAACTATAGGATGTCGTGAACATAACCATAGAGCCAGTAGCATCAGTAACGGTAGTGGAACCGCTATAGCTAGTACCATCGGAGCTAGAAATCGTAGCATTTTCGATTTTTACTAGTGTAGATTCGAAGTCCTCAAAGTCATCCAAAATTTCAGCAATCGTCACGGTTCTTGGCGTAACAATGTCAAAATCAGACAACTCTCTTACCCTACTATTTTCAACATTGACTTGTAATAAGCCATTAAATTCGTCTATGGAAGCCCCTGAAATGACTACTGCAACCTTATCCCCCAAATCAAAATCATGCGATTCTTCAAATCGCACGACCACGCCATAGTCCTCATCCTGAATCACCATATTACGATTCGTGATATTTTCAGAAGCTCTATCCGATATTACTACGCCTTCGATACGGGTGCTATCAGGACCTACCGTAGTTCCCCAGCGAAAATCTCTGCGTAAGTCTTCAATAGTTATCCGTTCCGTATCTTCTTGCTCTTCAAAATCATCTACATCGCAGCGTTCCCCCGTCATTAGTACATCATCCGTATTTCGGATAAAAATTTGCTTAGTCGAGTTAAATACGCTATAAACTCCAATAAGGCTACCATTGCCGGCAGGCGGAGCATCGTCCGCAAAGTCGGCAAACCCACTACTTCTCAGCGTAATTAAGTCGCCATCGCATTCTTCTACTCGAAGGTTCGTGGAGAAGCGATTTACGGCATCAGCATATGGAATATCCACATCCTGGATGAATAATTGCACATCTTTTAGTTCCACTAAAGTATGAATATGACTTTCATTCAGCGCATCAATCGTGATTATATTAGGGGTAATTGGTTTATCAGATTCTCCTTTTATAATAAAGTCGTCTACAAAAATATCCTCGATGCCACCCAATCGTTGTTCACCGTCGTCATTAAACAGTACACCTCCAAGTTGGGTATTTCCCGCAAAATCGCCGAGGTATAAGCCTTTTACCAACACATAAATTTCGCGCCCAATAGGGAATTCATTGTATAAAGCAGTAGAATTTATTTTCAATTCTATTCCACCTGATTCATCTTGCAGAATCAAGGTTTTGAAATAATTACCTGATTCGTCATCTGCAATTACGACAGCGCGAATCGCTGCATCCTCCTCGAGTCGCTCAAATTGTCCTTCCACATGCTTTGCCTTTAATTCAGCGATGGAAATAAGATTAGAAGGTAAGTCCACTTCTACTGCGCCTGGTGGCTCATCAAAATCTTGGTCTACACAAGCCACCACACTACATAGCAATGCTAGAAGTGCTAGAAAGTGAATTTTATTGAAAAACATTTTATTGAAATTGTATTAGGTATTAGGTATTAAGTATTAGGTGACACCTACTTTGTACCTGATACTTAATACCTAATACAGCTTTATAAATTGATTCTAAATGTTGCGTTTAGGAAATAATTCAAGCCGTACATATAGTAGTAACGATTCGGGAACACCTCTACATTTTTCTCATCAAAGTCGAAACGCCCTTGCTCGAAACCTCCAATAATAAGGTTTTGATTATCCAAAATATTATTTACGCTTGCTGTTAAATTCAAGAAGTAATTTGAGCCTAGTTTGAAGGATTTACCCGCAAAAAAATCAAGCGTGTAACCCGATGGAGCTTTTTCCTGAAATATAATATCATTCCAAAGTTTCGAGCCTTGCGCTACTCTATCAATGCCACGTTCATCAAGAGAAACAGCAGCGTCTGTACGACGGTTGGGGTTAAAATCTATCCAAATATCATCGAAGTAGTTGAAGCTTAAGTTGGCAAACCAGTATTGCTTACCTTCGTATTTAAGTGTGGCAGAATAAGCCGTTTGGGGCGTGTTGGGTACATAGAAATTCTTAGCGTAGACCGTACGATCCTCTACTAAAAGCAAGGAACTATTATCCAAATAAATATCTGCTGTTGGGCGTGAGGTGAAGGTGTACTGTCCTAATGCAGCCACCGCACTCAAGCTCAAGCCACCAAAAAGGCGCGCCTCTGCCGCCAACTCTACACCAAAGTGCTGCTTATCAATACCTCGAAGCAAGTAATTCACGAAACCACCAGAAATGGTCTGCGAGGCAGCATCTGAAATCGGTACATCAATGTCTTCGTCTATAAAAAATGCCTTGATTTCTGTTTGGTCTTCAAAAAGGGTGTAATAAGCCGAAGCTTTAGCCTTAAGGTAGGGTGAACGATAGTTATACACCAGTTCGCCCGCCGTAATTTTTTCGCTCACTAAATCAGGCACAATCTCATTACGTGTGCGTGGCGATGTAAATACCTGTCGGAAGAAAGGCGCACGCGTTCGTACTAGGGCATTCGCAGAAATATAATTTCTACCATCTACTTTATAAGTCAAACCTGCTTTTGCACCAAAATTGAAAAAGACTTCTAAATCACTTGCGCCTAGCGAGCTATTCGGGAATTTTCCGTTTCGTATATTCCCCGTTCGCCAGAAGCCCGTGCTTGAAAAGTCCCCCGCAATGAAAGCATCCATTTTAGGAAAACTAAAACTTGCTTGCGTCCAAGCATAAGCCTTTCGTACGTTCGGATCATAGTCATAACCGAAGCGGTCGCCTACGCGTACAATGCGATTTGGCGTATCTAAATCCGATTGCGAAAGGGTGGTACTACCAGGGTTGTCACGTTCAATGAATTTATCAATATCTAGATAGAAATCCCCTCCTAAAAGGTCATTTACTATTTTATAATTTTCGCCTCTATAGTATTGTAAACCTGCTCCTGCGTGGAATGTTAGCACCTTATTCATGATGTTTTCATAAATCATAGATGCATTTGCCTCGCGGCTATCGAATCTCCGTTCTTCAATGATGTATTGCGAACGCAAACCCGTGAGACTTTCGCCTGAGCCATTTACATTTTCAATAGTTTCTAGATTGCCTCGATTGATATTATACATCGAATGCCAATCCACTTGTAGCAAGTTAGGGTCGTTGAGGAAAGCATTTACGATCGCTAGAGAATCTTCTGTGTTAATGTAGTTACGTGCCGCACTCGGCAAGTGGCGATAATAATCGGGGCGCGGTTCGGGGGCATCGTACCAATCTAAGGCGGTACTACCATTGCGTCCAAATTGGTAAGAAACCGAAGTCGTTAGTTTTTCGCTGGCATTAATTTTCCAATCGTGGCGCAGCATTAAAACAGGTTGGTGGGCATTCGCTACTCTTGAGTTACGTACTTCCCCCGATTGATAGCCCCAATAGGAATTATAATAATTTGTACCTGCTAAGTCATATACTTCTTGTGTACCGGCGCTGCTACGTCCACGTTTTGTAGGCGCGCCAAATAAGGTGAAATTCACTAAGTGCTCTTTCGCTATTTTCTTATCTACACTCAAAAAATAGCTATAAGCATCGTAGAATGAACCAGGCACATAGCCTTCTTGCGCCCAACGCCGAGAAGCAGATAAGGAAAGTGCCCAACCATTGCTTTGCATTCCTGTATTGTAAGTCGCCATCGCGCGATTGGTATAGCTTCGGCTGGCTTGTGCATAAGAAAAACGCAAGCCCCGACGCTGCTGTGAGGCACGGGTATCAATATGCGACGCGCCCCCTACTCCACCAAAAGTAAAATCCGTTGCGTTTATGCCATCGCTAAAACTACGGTTGCGAAATACATCGTTCAAACCGCCCCATGCACTCCAGAAGGTACGTCCATTTTCGAGTTCATTCATAGGAATGCCATTCATAAATACGCCTGTATAATTCGAGTCGTAGCCACGAATACGAAAACGTGCCGCACCTAAATTAAAAGCGGCTGCATTTACAAATACATCGCGGGAGGCAGAGAGCAAGCCCGATACCGTTTGTGCCGCATTATCTTGTTCCGAAAATTGGTCGTCATTGATTGTTATAACGGGAATAAAATCTTGGCTTTCGGTTTCATCTTGTCCTGCCGTGATATTCACTATACCGATGTCATTCTCCTCATTCGCTTTTACCACTACTTCTTGTTCGTAGTTTTGGTAATCTTCCAACTCAAAAAGCAATACTTGTTCTCCTGCCTTTAATCCATCAATCTGGAAAAAGCCTTGAGCATCTGATATTCCCCCTTTATTCGTGTATTGCACGATGACACTCACTCCAGCAAGTGGCTTTTGTGTATTCTCATCCTGTACTTGACCTTTCAGGCTGAAGTTCTGTGCTTGCACATTGCCGAAAAAAAAGATAAGTAAGGGTAAGAATGTAAGAATTTGAAACTTCATTAGCGATTGATTTGATATAGTAATTCTGGGAAAAGAAGTAAGGGCTTTGGACTAGATGAACTGGATATGAATTTTAGGCTGCAAAAGTACATGCTGAAAAGCAATTTTTCTTGCTTTTCATGTAAATTATTTGAAAAGAAGTGAAGATGAGATTAAGAACGGCATTTCGACGCATAGAAAATCCTCATCTATAAATTTCTAGCTGACGGTTTGGGCTGCATCGTATAGTTATCGAAACTCCGTTTCGAGTGCCGCTTTTGCTACAAGTTACTGGGACGAAACGGAGTTTCGAGATCACATTACGGCTTGAATATCAATTCAAGCCAAACATCAGCTAACTTTTTACAAAAAAAGCATATTTCCTGATTCTAAAAAAATAGGGGGCGCATCTTAAATTGGTAAAAAATCGGGAAC
>JAHDCQ010000101.1:0-3478 GCA_020629845.1 Saprospiraceae bacterium
TGCCGCCATTAGCTTTCTGTTTTCAAATCATGAAATTCAAAAGAAGCCCTAGCTGGCGAAAGCGTAGCTGCTTTCGCTCCTTCCGCTATGATATAGTATTGCAAATCATCGGTTTTATTTACAGTCATTTGCCAGATGATTTCCTTTTTATCACCATCCTGATATACGCCTCCTTTCTCCATTTTGATGCGTTTAAAGGCATCTTGTTTGCCATAGCGATATACTAGCCAGCCTTGTTCGGCATTCTCCGTAGTGGCACTAACTGTAACTTCTTCATCTACTATTTCATGGCTTACATTGATAATAGTTGGCGTAGGTTTTTTGAACAAGGGATGATTTTTCAGGTAGTCCGTGCGGGCATCCATTAGCTCTGCTACACCAATAATATTAGAATTGCCTGCCCGTTGCGTACTATTGACATTAGCGCGAAGCGTCTCTATAGGATAAAGGCGTTTTTTATCTGCTTTCACACTTTCCTCTATGGAGTCTTGAATTTCCTTTATCCGTTTCTTGTAGTCTTCATTTACAAAATTTTCCTCTAGCATCGTCTTCATATGGGCAATATATACCTTACGGTAGAGCGAATTATTCAATAAGTTAGTGATGAGTGGCCGCTTTGTATTTTTTTGTTTGTAATGAATAAAAGAGCTCATGCGTTGCATTTCCTCATTCGACATGGAAGTACCAAGACCAGAAAAACGGAAGCCGCCAAAGGACAAATTTAAATCCCAAATTATAGGATGAAACTGCCCCGACTGATTTTGGTAGAGGTAATAATTGTGTGATAAACGCCCTGTATAACTATCCAAATTGACCAATATATTATTAAATGCCAGCATCCAAAGTGCTTCATCTACCGCTAGAATTTCTTCCAGATTATTGGGCATTGTTTTTACCGCTTTCATCAATTTTATCAACTCCCCCCAACCTTCATCCGATTTGCATTCATAAAAGCCTTCATAGCAAGTCGAATCTGCACCAATATACAGGAGGGAGGCATATTCTGTATTTGGGCAACTATCTTTTTTCTTCCAGCCCCACTCTGGGTCGCACTTGAAAAATGCACCATCATTATCCCCAAAATTTTCTTTCAGAAATTTCCCATCTACCGATTGTGTACTATTATAAAGTCCCCAGTATTCATCATTGATGTAGAGTTTCATAAAATTACATTGCGAAGCAGGCATATATTTTCGTGCAATCTCATAGGACAAGGCTTCCCGTACAAAACTAGGATCACGGAATATATTAGAGAGTTTCAACGTTTTAAAGCCTTCTTCTGTAGTTTGGGTTTTATCCGTATAAGTCAGCTTTATATTAAAAGGTAGCTTTCTATCATTCGATTTTTGGGTATTGTGGTAAGAGCTATTTCCTTTATAACGCACTCCCACGCTATCGAATGCCACTCCGTCAAGCGTAGCCTGAGCGATAAGGCGTTCTTTTTTCCCCCTTTCTTTTAGGGTACTTAAAATTTCCTCCCAATTGTTTTGCTTAAATGTCAAGCGCACTTCGCGTATCTCATCAATAGCGTAATATTGTGCTGACAAAGTAGAAGCAACAAATAGAAGGGGTAAAAAATATAACAGTCGTTGCATGTTTTTTAATGTATGAAACAAAACAGCAGGCATTTATTCCAATCAAAATGCCTGCTGCTTCAAAATATATCAAATTTTATTCATTCAATGCTTTCAAGCTCGCGGTATACCACTCACTCATGTATCGCGAAGGCGAGTAATTTACAGCTTTAGCATTTTCAATGAAGAAGTAATATTCCAATGTATCTTTTCCGTTTGGCGGCATTATCTTGATACTATAAATCCCATCATCAGCCGTTGTATCCGAAGCTTTACCATCATCTAGCATGCTTTTAGATTGAAAGTTTGCTTCGCCTTCAAAGCGGTAATAAATAGTGATAGAGCGCGGAAATCTATCCGCAGTAGCTTGTATTTCAAAGGCATCTATTTGCTGACTAGATAGTGCTTCGCGGCTAGTGACGGTGATTTCTGTCACGCGCGGCGGCAGTACCGTCATACTTGGATGTTTTTTCAAAAAATCAGCCCGTAGTTGCATAAAACTAACGATACCAGGTACTTTACTATTTTTACCAATTGTAGTAGTACTGCTGCTATTGAACTGCTCAAGCGAATAGTATTTGTGCATATCCCCTTCTAGCAGAAAACGTATGCGCGCACGTAGCTTTTTCACCCGCTTATTAAATGTCCCATTCCAGAAAAATTCGCGGGCGATGGTACGAATATTCGATAAATATTGTCGTTTGTAGCGATCATTTTTTAGCAATTGCTGAATCAAAGGCTTACTAGCATCATCGGCATGTAGCAGTGGGTCGAGGCGTTGCAATTGTTTGATACTCATATCCGACCCCAAACCTGCATTTTTGTAACTTCCAAAAGAAAAATTCGTTTCGCCCAAAATCGGATGAAAAACGCCTGATTCATCTTGATAGAGATAATAGTTGCGACTAGCATTGCCCGTATAGCTATTCAAATTGACCAGTACATTATTCAATGCCAACATCCAAAGCGTCTCATCCACATCCAGTACTTGCTCAATATTGCTGATGTCTTCGTTGAGCGTACGCGTAAGTTTAGTTAAGCTATTTAGATTTTCGCCATCCACTAGCGTAAAATTCGCCTCATAGCATTTCGCAGCTTTATCGTATTGTAAAGAAGCAAAGGCATTTTGTCGGCAACCACTTTCCGCTTTTCCACTTCTAGAAGGTGTACTTTTGATGAGTGTGCCACTTTCCGATGCAAAATGCTCTTCAAAAAAAGTAGTATCTAAGGGTTCTATATTGATAAATACACCGCAGTATTCATTATTTACATACAAATTGGCAAAATTGGCTCTAGGCGCAGGCATATAAGCGCGAGCTATTTCATACGTCATCACTTGGCGCACCATGCTAGGGTCACGGAGTGCAGAAGAAAGCCGTACTATAGCATGCGCTTGATGTTGTTGGGGCGATTTATAGTCAAGTTGCAGATGGATAGAATTGCGTTTCGCACCGGGCGTAAAGCCACGCGAAGCTTCGTAGCGCATACCGATGTCCTTATAATTTTGCCCATTAATCATTACATCAGCCTGTAATAAACCATCGCCATTCACCCGAAGCGAATCTAGGATATATCGCCAATTAGCGTCGGTATTAAGCCGAATTTCTTGAACCGTTTTCGTATCAAAAAAATCAAAATCCTGTGCTACAATCGGTAGCGTGGAAAGCAATAGAAAAGTAGAGAGTAGATATTTTATTTTCATAGATAAGGCTTTGATAAGGAACGATTTACATTCATTCTTCGTAAGTGTTCAATGAGTGAATGAGGAAATTTTGAATGAGTGAATAATTCTAAACTTCATTCGCTCATTCAGCCATTAACCATTCACTCATTGAGTATTTACCATCCTTCCTAAAGAAGTGTTTTGCTGATTTGAGTGCAAAGACGTTTCAAAACTTATGAAT
>JAHDCQ010000101.1:3578-10538 GCA_020629845.1 Saprospiraceae bacterium
AATACAATATTACTAAAAATCCTCATATTCCTTAAGCATCCAAGTGCCAAGTGTGCGAACAAGGTACACTATCCGCTCGAAATCCAACGGATTGAGATAGTGCCATAGTATTTCACGCATCAGCAATTCTTTATCTGGATAGTAACACGCAAAACTTATATAGCAATAATAAAGGTCGGGTGTATATCGTCCTAAGCGGGGCATTACCAACTCAAAGCCTGAACGTAGCAGCAATTTCAATATCGCCTGGCTATCTTTAGGGTGGTAGCGTTTTTGAATTAAAAATGCTTGAATATCCTCTACTAACCATTTGTAATGCATTGCCATTGTTTTAGAGGGACGATGTTTCGGTAATTCAGTCCGAATATCTTTTCCCCATAAGCAATGTGCTTGCGTTTGGATTTGCATAGCAAGAGCAGGGTTTTGCTGTGTAAATGTTTCCGAAAAAGAACTGATACAACACTCTACTTCAAAGGGAAAGCTACTTTTATCAAAATTTACTAAATCCACATTTTTCCATCGAATGTTTGCTTGATACACTAAGGCGAAAGTATCTATATCTGATATACTTTGGACAAAAAGCCCTCGTGCTAAACTGCCGCGCAGCCATACGCTATGTAAAGCGTCGCCATAAGTAGCTTGATAAGCTGCTGTTATTGTTTCTAAAAGTTGATTCAAATAGATAGGAATGGCATCGGAGCGGGTATCATTTAATACAAAGCCCTGTTCATCGAGCTGAAAATAACGGCCAATGGGCTGGATGAGCGTAAGCATAGATAAATTTAAACACTTATTATTGAACTCAGACTAGGAAAGTACTAAAAAGAACGAAAGGGTACTCTCTCGATTGAGAGCCCCCTCCGTCAAAAAGCAGCTTACTTGCTGTACTACCTTCAATCTTCAGTATGCACATACTTACGAGTGCGTCGGAACGCCTTATAAGTAGGCTCTTTCCATCGAAGCGTTAGGCTGCTTTTACTAGTGTTTGTAATCGGTAGGCTGAAATAGCCCCTCTAAATTTTAGTTCGTGTGAAAATTTATGCTATAAATTTTTATTTTAATTTGTTAAAAATTACGGTTAAAAATTGCTCTGATTCTTCCACTTTATATACACCTGTTACTAGCCTGATTTTAGGCACTTCTAGGCGTTCCGCTATAGGTTGCGGAAATTCAACATCGTCTTGTACAACGAATTTGAGATTGTGGAAATAAATCTTTTTGGCAATTTCGCTTAGTGACTCTTTGAAAAAACTCACTTTTAGCGCTTTTTCCCTTGTGAGAGATAGGTAAGCAATAGCTTTTTTATTACTATGCGATTCTGTTTTTGTATTGGTTGCGGATAGTACACCGACGCGACAAATACCAACGCCTGTGCAGCTTTTTTGAGGAGATCCAAACTGTACTTCTGCTTTCACTTTTTTTGTAGTAGTTTTGAGTACAGATAAATCTTCGTTAATTTTTCTATTTGCCAATGTCTGAGTAGTCACTGTCTTCATAGCTCGCGTCTTATCTTTTTTTCATCAGCAAGGTGTCCCTTTTTTAGATGAGTGGCTTTCTTTTGAAAACCACTCATCCAACTGTTGTGTGTCTAATTTTCTTAGCTTAGTTACAAGGACCAGTAATATCTTCAATAACTGGGCCTTTAGCAGTCGCAACTGCTTTCGCTGTTAGTGTCTTAATCATTTGCTAGTGTCTTTAAAAAAATGTAATTGTTGTTGTGTGTCGACACAAATGTAGGACTAAACCCCAGTCTCTCGAAGACTACTAAACTCCAATTTCAACCCTTTTATTCATACTATTCACAAGCTTTTATAATTTTTAAAGCTATGATTATCAATGTTTTACAATTTTGTAAAAATGTATATTTCAGTAAAAAAATAGATTTTTTACATTAGAACACATCTAAAAAAAAACCATATAAATTGCATTTTCATGCTTATCAGAGGCAAAAAGTGCTATTAAAATATTTGTCAGATTCATTTTTTGAAAAAATTATTGCGTTCTTTGGCAAATCCTACGGGAGGTGAAAATATAAGAAGCTGTTTTAAAACCTATGGTTGGAATTTCTGCCCGCTATTTTTTTGTCTATTTTTTGATTTTTTGAACTGCATAGTCCTTCTACGGAGCGAAAAAAATCGGAAAATAGACGAAAAAAGAGGGACACAGAAAAACAAGTATAGGTTTTAAAACAGCTTCTAAGTACTAGGTAAACTAAATATCTTACGATTTGGAATGACTTCTTTTTTACTCTTCAACATTATAAAAACAAGCCCAAAATCAGTAGTCATTAATGTCTTACATTAAAGATAATTAGCTATTGGGCAAAAAATAAGGTTGTTCAAAACAAAACGCTATTTATTTTCTAGAGTACATTTTTTCCCTTGCCTTAGGTCTAATTTTTCTGAACCACCAACTATTTGGTAGTTCTTAGAAGCTGTTTTACAACCTATGATTGAAAAATAGCTTCTCATAAACTTTAACAAACAACATAACTTATGCGTGTCCTTCTCTTTACGCTATTTGTCTGTATGGGCTTAGGTCTACAAGCACAGACAAATGCAGAACGAATTCAACAGTTTAAAGAAGAAACAGGAGCCTCTGTTACATTACACAAATCAACCAATGCTCCTAATTTCATTCGATTGCCTCAAAATCAAGCCCTCCGATTTGAAGGGAGTTTAGCAGAAAAAACCAATGCTTTCCTGAGCGAACATGGTGATCTTTTTGGTATTGAAAATGCAAGTGAAGAATTACACATTAAAAATATTAAGCGTGATGAATACGGCTTTCAACGCTATACTATGGAGCAGTTTTATAAGGATGTTCCTGTATTCGATGGGCAATTGCACTTTCATTTCAATACGAATGAAGATATTACTGCTGTAAATGGAAATTTTCTTCCAAGCATTAATCTAGATCAAAATCCTAAAGTAAGTTTAACTGCTGCGGCTTTAATAGCGGTAGATGAAATAACAACACAAAATGAAAAAATAGGAATTGGTGCTCCTTTATATGTAAATAAAAATACGCTGTATGTATTTAACAAAGGTTTAGCCAAAGGTACTGCGGAACGCACTTATCTAGTGTATGAAGTAGAGGTAAGAAATGATAAAGACATTCGTGAATTCCTATATATTGATGCTCATAAAGGCAATATTGTAGAGCAATATACAGGTATGGCCTGTGCTTTATTTCGTCGCCTCTATAACACAAGTGCGACTCCGGCTAATGAAATCTGGACAGAAGGCGATGCCTTGCCAGGTACTTTAAATCAATGGCAACAAAATGAAGTAATAACAGCAGCGCATTCTTACCACTTCTTCAACAATGCCTTTGGCTATGAGTCGTATGATGGTGCAGGCATAGAGATGCGTACGGTGCATAATGATCCGACTATTTCTTGTCCAAATGCAAACTGGAATGGTTCTACAGCCAACTACTGCGACCAAACAGCAGCCGATGATGTAGTAGCCCACGAGTGGGGACATGCCTATACAGAATACACGAACGGCTTGATTTATGCATGGCAATCAGGCGCGATGAACGAAGCATTTTCTGATATTTGGGGGGAAACAATAGACCTCTTAAATAATTACGAAGATGGAGGAGAAGATAACAGTGTACGAAGCGGAACAGGCTGTAATGAGTCAAATCGCTGGAAAATGGGAGAAGATGCCTCTGCTTTTGGTGGAGCAATTCGTGATATGTGGGTACCTGGCTGTAATGGTCATCCTGGAAGTATCATAGATACAGACTATTGGTGTAGCACAGGCGATGCTGGTGGAGTACATATCAACTCAGGTATTCCTAATCACGCATATGCACTTTTGGTAGATGGTGGTACTTTCGGAGGCGAAACAGTAACGAGTATTGGCTTTGAGAAAGCAGCACATATTTTCTGGCGCGCTCAAAGCGTCTATTTAACTAAAACAAGTGATTTTGCCGTATTAGCGGACGCTCTAGAACAAGCTTGCCAAGATTTATTAGGCATAAATCTAGAAGGGCTAAGTACGACAGCTACTCCTGCTGGCCCATCAGGCGAAATTATAACTGCCGCAGATTGCCAAGAAGTAACGGATGCCATAAATGCAGTAGACTTACGTGCTGATAATAGCTGTGGTTTCGATCTAATGCTACCAGCAGTAAACCCAATATGTAGCGGTGCAGGCGCACCAGGTGAAATCGTCTTCAGCGAAGATTGGGAATCAGGCATTGGTAGCTGGACGGTATCTCAAACGCCTACTAATGCAGGTACTTGGGATGCACGTGACTGGGCCTTGACAAGCTCATTACCAGACAATCGTGCGGGTACAGGTATGTATGGTATTAACGCTGTTGTTGGTGACTGCCAAACCGATTTGGATAATGGTATTCTCAATTTAGAAAGTCCAACTATCAATATCAATGCTAGTGTAACTGGCCCTGTATTGATGACTTTCGACCATTATGTATCTATAGAAGATGAATATGATGGTGGACACCTTTTCTATCGTCGTAATGGTGGAGCTTGGGCAATAGTTCCAGCTTCTGCATTTACAGCTAATGCTTATAATAAAAACTTAACGAACGCAGGTAATGATAATCCACGTGCTGGACAGCCTGCTTTCTCAGGAGCAGATGAAGGCTCTGTATCTGGTACTTGGGGACAAAGTCAATTAGATCTTTCTACACTAGGTATTGTACCTGGTGATAATATGCAGCTTCGTTGGGAGGTTTCTAATGATGGCTGTAATGGCTGGGATGGCTGGTATGTGGATGATATACTCATCTATTCTTGTACACCACCAGCAGGCCCGAATATTAGCTTTACTGCTTCTGCTTCTGATAATGGCGAAGAATTAGCAACTATAGATAATGGCTGCCTAGACTACTACGAGGCTACGGTAACTGTACAAATCGCTGCTGACCCAACACAGCCTGTTGATGTTACGGTAACTACAGCAGGTACAGCCACTATGGGTGCAAATGCAGACTACACTTTTAGTCCAAATAATTTCACCTTGGATGGTGCAATGCTTTCGCAAGATATTACAGTACGTATCTACAATGATGCCATTATTGAAGGAAACGAAACTATTATTTTCAACTATTCCTTCAATGCAAACGGTGGTGACGGTGTAGCAGGAACGATTAACCAAACGCACACCTTGACCATTAATGATGATGATTTCGCGCCAACCAATGCTTCTACAGGAACACTCTTTTCGGATGACTTCAATAGTGGTATTGGTAGCTGGACAGTTACCGATGGAGGCACGGCAGGTGACACTTGGGCAGTAGTTCCAAACTACAATACAAACCCTGCCAACACCCTAGATGGCTCTAGCTTCTTATTTGTAGATAGTGATGCAGCAGGCAATGGAAGTACAAGTTATGAAACGGTAACTTCTGCTGCCATCAATACGGCTGGTGCTACTAATATGATGCTGACCTTTGACCAATACTTCCGTGTCTATAATGCAGCTTATAATGAACAAGCAATCGTGGAGGTATTCGACGGAACAACATGGCAAAATGTTTTAACACAAACACAAGCCACTGGCACACAAGGGGCATGGAATGGCTCTGTTCCTGTAAGTATCGCTATTCCTGATGCATATGCCAATGCGAATATGCAAGTCCGTTTCATCTTTGATGCAGAATGGGACTATTGGTGGGCAATAGATAATCTAGAACTCACAGGTGATGTAAGCACCATCGTACAAAGTCCTGTAAATGTAGGCGCAGGCGATGAGCAATATCTAGGGCCAAACGCAGAAGTCTATTTCTATGATCCTGCAACGGGCAATATCATGGCACGTATTAAGAATTTAACAGCGCATGACTATGGCTGTACTACCGTAGAAGTAGAACGTGCAGGTACAGGCTCAAGCGACGGCTGGACAACTTGCGAACCAGACCACGTAGTAGATAAGACGTTCCAAGTAACACCTAGCAATCAAGACCCTGCGGGTAGTTTCGAGATTGCGCTCTACTATACCGAGGCAGAGATTGCTGGCTGGGTAACTGCTTCTGGATTATCGCGAGCAGACTTAATGCAGGCACATACGCTCAACGATATGCCAAATCCAATGGCATCTGACACACGCAACCACACTGCACCAACAGTAGCTCCTTATGGCACGGATTGGACTTATGCAGCTACCTATAATGGTACAAGCCTTAACGATTTTGGATTAGCAGCAGAAGCAGAAGGCGTTTCTCTAGCTCCCAAAGTCTTCTTACAAGGACCGCTTAGTGGTGCAACTATGATGGACGACTTACGAGTAGCGGGGCTTTTACCAATGTCCGAGCCATATTCCGCAGCAGGCTATTCCTTCAGTGGTTGTAGTTCAGCAAGCGCGACTACACCTACGGTACTCGCCGTCACAGGAGCTAAGGCAGTAATTGATTGGGTGGTAGTAGAAGTACGTGATGGTGGCACAGGCACTACCGTTTTAGCAAGCCGCGCAGCACTCCTGCTTGCCGATGGTTCGGTAGTAGATAGTGATGGTGTTTCCGCAGTAACCTTTGCTGGAGTTGCAGCAGGCACTTATCACGTAGCTATTCGTCACCGCAATCACTTAGCAGTAATGACGAATACGGCGGTGAGTTTAAATTAATAGTACTCCGTTAGAAGTTATTCTGACTGAATAATAGATAAACTAGAAGTTCTCTATTTGCTCAATGCAGATAGAGAGCTTCTTTTTTTGAAATTATGCGTAATTCAATTGAATATGTCGTATAAATAAAATGAATTTCTTTGTTGTTAGATGAGGCAAAAAACGTAGGCATAGCTGGTTCTGTCGAGGCTTTTTAACGAAATATGACGGCAAAGAAAACATTTTATATACGACATACTCAATTGAATTACGTATAATATCTATTTTTGACCCCAATGAAACACGAATGCAACTATTGGCTTTTTCAAGCAAATCCTAAAATATTTCGCCTTCGAGCAGCACTTCGCGCGGAGGCTAT
>JAHDCQ010000101.1:10638-16756 GCA_020629845.1 Saprospiraceae bacterium
ACCAATTATCAAGCTACACAAGCGCAGTATGAAGCGATTATTGAGCAAATAGAACAGCTCGATATAGTCTATGAACCACAAGGAGATTATTATACTCGTCCGATACCGCATCCGCCGCTCAATCTGATTTTGTACGGTCCGCCTGGCACAGGCAAGACTTACCAAACCGTCAATCATGCTTTATCCATCATTGAACAACGCGGTTTGGATGAACTCGCTTTAGAAGAACGCGCTGCACTCCGCGAACGCTTCGAAGCACACCTACAGGCAGGGCGCGTTCAGTTTGTGACTTTCCACCAATCGTTCACTTATGAAGATTTTGTGGAAGGTATCAAACCACAGACTCTAGATGGCAATATTAATTACGAAATAGAAGATGGCATTTTCAAACGCATCGCGCAAGCGGCAGAACGCGATTGGGAAGAAGGCAAACGCTACGTACTCATCATTGATGAAATCAATAGAGGCAATATCGCAGGTATTTTTGGTGAATTAATTACCCTCATAGAAGCCGATAAACGCATGGCAGCCCGCGAAATGTTGCAGCTTACTCTACCCTACTCTAAGGAGGCTTTTGCAGTACCGCCCAATCTTTATCTCATTGGCACCATGAATACAGCAGACCGTAATGTGGAACTACTCGACATTGCGCTGCGCCGCCGATTTACCTTCAAAGAGGTATTGCCACAAGCCGAAATTCTGCGCCAACAAGCTGTAGAAGCAGGCGTGGAATTGGATAAATTACTAAGCACCATCAACCAACGTATTCGCTTATTATTGGGCGACGATTATTGTATCGGACATGCTTATTTTTATGACATCAGTACTTTGGATGAATTGCGAAAGGTATTCCAGCTAAAAATCATTCCACTTTTGCAAGAGTATTTTCTAGGCGATTTGGGCAAAGTAGGACTGGTGCTAGGCAAAGCCTTTGTGGAAGAAATTCGCATTGGTAATCACGAATTATTAGCTGATTTTCCGCATGAAATCACAGGCGATTTATTGGATAAAAAAAGCTATCAACTACGACCATCCGCAAGCTGGAGCGAAGGAGATTTCATCCGTATTTATGATAAAGGATACACTTAATGAACACCTGCGACTGCCATCGGCGGATGTGCCTGAATGAAAGCCAATACATCTGCTGGCTCATCCGTTAGGTGCAAGAAATCGAAATATTCTTTTCCCCAAGCCAATTGGCGCAAGGCAGGATAAAGCATTGTATCTTTTTCATAGCGTTCGCGCCCTAAAAACACCATCGGACTGTAATAATTGAAAGTCCCATAGTGGTTTTGGGTGGCATCCATGAAAATTTCTTGCGTAGTACCTGCACTTCCAGGGGCATAGACTACACCATACAAAGCAATCGCCAAAAGCGTGTCTTCTCGGATGCTATTCGAGAAGTATTTAGCGATATGCGGACTAAATAAATTGCTCGGCTCATGCCCATAAAACCAAGTCGGAATAGCTAAGCTTTCTGTTCCATCAGGGTATTTATCAATTACTTTAAGGGCTTGTTCGTTATAGTTTTCATTGGTGTAATGCGGTGCTTTTTGTAGTATAGCAATAGCATCTTTTAGCTCCTCTTGGCTGCGTCCTGCAAAATACGCGCCCAAATTCGTGGCTTCCATGATGCCCGGTCCACCACCAGAGACCACAAAGTAACCTGCTTCGGCAAGTAGCTTGGCAGTAAAAGCCGTTTTTTCATAAAATTCATCGGTACGAAGGGTACTATGTCCGCCCATGAAGCCTACGCACTTCTTTTGAGTCATGCCATTTTCATCGAATTGCAATAAATCACGCAAAGCTTCATCTATCGCATGGTCGTGAATACGCTGCCAAAGGGCTTCATTGATAGGCGGATTGAAACGCTGCTCATAGAAATGATTATAAATACTTAAATCTCGGCTTTTATCAGCTTGATGTGGCATGGATGCCAATAATTCTGCTCCTGTATACAAATCGGGGCGAAAAGGATTGTAGGGTAAATTTTTAGGAGCAGGGTAAATATGCGCGCCACGTTCCCGTAAGTGTTGCTCATCCGCAGCTTGTAGGTGGCAACCTAGAAAAGTAGTATTTTCAATTTCTAAAATTTCCCAATTAATATTCAACTTGGCAAAATCTATACCTTGAAAAACACAATTCTTAAGAGAGGAAATACCATTCTTTATGAATGCTTGAATAGTATCTATTTTTCGGATATTAATTTCTTCAGTAGCGGCGAATTTGTGCATATTTTAGCTATTCAATAAGTGTTGATGAATACGTAGGACTTGTGGAATAAGCGGCTCTTCACCAGTATTTGTAATCACAAAATCAGCTAAATTGAGCTTATCCATATCAGGCATTTGTTTATTCATTCGGTTTAGTACGGCTGCTTCGTCCGCACCATCGCGCTGCATGACACGTTTTAAGCGTAAAGCTTTAGGTGCGTAGACCGTGATGATGGCATCTAGTGCGCGATAGCTACCACTTTCAAAGAGCAATGCCGCTTCTTTGAGGGTATAAGGGGTAGTTTGAGTTGCCTGCCAGTCGGCTGCGTCTTGCGCTACCGCAGGGTGAACAATGGCATTGAGTTGAGAGAGTTTATCAGGATTGGAAAAGGCAATACCCGCAATATGAGCGCGATGGAGCATGCCATTTTCCAGATAAGCAGCTTCGCCAAATACTTCCTTTATCTGGCTACGAATGCTTTCGGATTGTACCATTAATGCTTTGGCTCTATCGTCCGCATAATAGATAGGAATACCGAGTGTCTCGAAGATTTTACAAACCGTCGTTTTTCCACTACCAATACCGCCTGTAATTCCGATTTTTTTCATAAAAACTCATCATTCATAATGTCGTGCTCCGAAGAGTAAACTCCCTATTCGCACCATAGTACTCCCCTCCTCTATCGCCACTTTGTAATCGCCTGACATGCCCATAGAGATTTCTTTAAAATCAGGTTTATCTGCGAAATACGCCGATTTCAGTAAATCAAAATAGCTTTTCAATCGCTGAAACTCTTGCCGCACTTGCTGCATATCAGTCGTAAAGGTTGCCATACCCATCACTCCTGCTATTTGGACATTTCGCATGGCTCGGAAATCGGGATGTTGTAGCAAACGCTTTCCATCATTAATGCTTAGTCCATATTTACTGTCTTCTTCCGCTATTTTGAACTGTAACAGGCAAGCAATTACGCGTTCCTGTCGCACTGCTTGCTTATTAATTTCTCGCAATAACTTCAGGCTATCTACTGCATGAATAAGCTGTACAAATGGTGCAATTTGTTTTACTTTATTGGTCTGTAAATGCCCAATAAAGTGCCAACGAATATCCGAAGGCAATTGTGCTTGCTTCTCGACCAATTCTTGGATACGATTCTCCCCAAAATCACGCTGCCCTTCTTGGTACAGTCCTTCGATTTTAGCGACTGGCTTCGTCTTAGAAACGGCTATCAGTCGTGTATTAGTTGGTTTTAAGTCGGATAAAATTCGTTGCAACATCAATAGATATGAGATATGAGATATGAGATATGAGATATGAGACTTTCAGATTTTTAGAAACTTGAGTCTAATCTTATATCTACTTTTCGATAAACAGAATAACTGCTTTGTTCTGATAAATAATTCAAAATCATTAGCCTGCTACCACACGCAATTGCTCTTTCACTTGTTTAGCTATCATAATCGCCTCATCCAAATCATCATTCAGTACGGTCACATGTCCCATTTTACGAAACGGCTTTGTCTGTTTTTTACCGTAAAGATGAATTTTCACCCCTTCTATGGCTAGAGCATTTGTCAAGCCTTCGTAGCGCACTTGTCCTTTATAGTCAGGGTGTCCTAACAAATTTGCCATGACTGCCCCCGTTTTCAAACGCGTACTGCCCAAAGGTAAATTCAAAATAGCCCGTAGGTGTTGCTCATATTGGGTAGTATAGCAACTTTCGATAGTATGGTGTCCGCTATTGTGCGGGCGTGGCGCGACTTCGTTGATGAGTATATCGCCAGATTTTGTCCAGAAAAATTCAACGGCTAGAATGCCACAAATATCATAAGCGGTGATAGTCTGTTTTGCGATTTCAGTTGCCCGCTGTGCTACCGATTCTGGTACACGAGCTGGACAGACCAAAAACTCGACCAAATTTGCTGTCGGATGGAAGGTCATCTCTACCAATGGAAATGCCTCCACTTCGCCCTTCGCATTACGCGCTACAATAACCGCGAGTTCCTTCTCAATATTTACCAAAGGTTCTATGATACAAGGTGCATCGAGCAGTTTATCTTCAGCCGTTCGGATGACAGCTACTCCCTGTCCGTCATAGCCTGCCGTACGTGTTTTTTGTACAAAAGGATAGTTCAAGACACCCTTATCAATCACCGCTTGTACGGCTGGAGCATCTGCGTACATTTGGAAAGGCGAACTTGGTAAGCCATGCCGTGCATAGAACTGTTTTTGTAAGCCTTTATCTTTGATAATTTCCAACTTATCAGGTGCGGGGTGGACTGTTTTACCTTCCGCAACCAGGGCTTTTAAAGCATCCGTATTCACATGTTCAATTTCGACTGTCAGTAAATCTACTGCTTGCCCAAATTGATAGACGCTGTCATAATCTTTAAAATCACCTTCTACGAACTGCTGTACGGCTACACCTGCGGGAAAGCTACGTGCTTTGTCCAAAGCGTATATAGGTACATGCCAATCAGCGGCAGCAAGTGCTAACATTTTACCCAATTGTCCACCACCTAAGACTCCAACTTTAGTGGTGAAATCAAAGTTTGTACTGGACATGATTTATGCCTGTGCTTTTGGTGTATTGAAATTCATTGTTGGAAAAGATGATTGATTGATATCCTCAATCTTGCCAAACTGCGCTTCGTATTTGTTGATATTATCCGACAAGGCACGCAATAGTCGCTTGGCATGTTGTGGTGCTAACACCACGCGCGATTTTACCTTTGCTTTTGGCACATTGGGTACTAAGCGAATAAAATCTAAGATAAATTCGGTATTAGAGTGGGAAATAATTGCCAAATTAGAATATACCCCTTCTGCAATCTCTTCTGGCAATTCAATATTCAATTGATTACCTTTCTTTTTCTGTTCTGCCATTTGTTTATGTTTAGAAACTTCTAGTTGAAGTGTCAAAAGTAAGCTAATTACAGAACATGAAACGGACGATAAGGAAGAAAGTTTTACACAAGCCTAAATCCCTTGTTTGCTCAATGCCATTGCTAAATCAGCAGCGATACGGGCATTATTTAACACTAATTGTATATTCGCCTTCAAGCTTTCGCCTTTGGTAAGTTGTTCGATACGTGCAAGTAGAAAAGGCGTGATTTCCTTCCCACTAATATTCGCATTTGCTGCTTCTTGTAAGGCTTGTTCAGTAGCTGTATTGATAATAGCATATTGTACTTCAAAGCGTTCGGGTATTGGATTGGCTACTACCATACCGCCATTCAGTTTCATTTGCCACTTTAGGTGCAAAGCCGCTGCCAAATCCTCCACTTCATCTATGCGATAATCCACCCCTAAGCCACTCTTTCTACTAAAAAAGGCAGGAAATTCATCCGTACCGAAGCCTACTACTGGCACGCCATGTGTTTCGAGATATTCAAGAGTAAGCTTTAGGTCGAGAATAGATTTCGCCCCTGCACATACGACGGCTACATTGGTTTTGGCGAGTTCTTGGAGATCAGCAGAAATATCCATTGTAGTCGTCGCGCCACGATGCACACCGCCTATTCCACCCGTAGCAAATACGCGTATGCCTGCCATAGCTGCAATAATCATGGTCGCTGCAACGGTAGTCGCACCCGATTTTTTTTGAGCCAATACAAAAGGAATATCTCGCCTACTCACTTTGGTTACACTAGTGCCTTGCTTGCCGAGTGTTGTAATTTCTGCCTCGTTTAAGCCTGCTTTTAATTTACCGTCTAGAATTGCAATGGTAGCAGGAATTGCACCACGTTCGCGTACGGCTTGCTCCACGCGCAGGGCAGTTTCTACATTTTGTGGGAAAGGCATACCATGCGAAATAATGGTGGATTCTAGGGCAACAATAGGCTGTTTTTGTTGAAGGGCTGTTTGCACTTCTGGGGCAATTTGTAGATAAGTATTCATAAAT
>JAHDCQ010000102.1:0-3038 GCA_020629845.1 Saprospiraceae bacterium
TTTTATCATAGTTTTATGTATTTTGACACCCAATAAATGTACATTGATATACCTATATAAACATAGGTGAACATTAGCCTTATTGTAATGTGATATTCTCGTAGTTGGTGGATTATTTAGTTGAAGTTGCGAATAATAAGCGATGCAACTGCGTTATTTATGTGGGTAAGAAAGTGGTCAATTTAGCATTGAACTCATTCTAAGGTGCTAGTTTTTAGTAAAAATGTTCCGCAAAATACATTTTTTTTGGACTTTTCTTCAAAAATAAATGATTTGCCATTGATTTAGAAGTTAGTTCCCTGTACCTTTATAGTATATTTGAGTTAAGCTCTTTTTCAGAAATAGGTATTTTTGTATTGAGAACATTCTCTTAAAGTAGATTCATCAAAGTTTAGGAAATAGGTAGCCCGATGTGTTATTTTTCTTCTTACGACTAATCTTCTTGAAAAAAATCTTCTTCTTACGAAAGTAGTTTTCTCGAATTTTTTTGTGCTAAAAGCAGCATTTTTTATTTTTTATTTTTTTTCAATTTTCTTTTTTGTATGAACATTTTTGTTGCAAGACTAGACTATGAAACGTCTAGCGAAACTTTACAGACACTGTTTGAGCAGTATGGTGAAGTAGAAGAGGTCAAAGTTATCATGGACCGTGATACTGGCCGCTCAAAAGGTTATGGTTTTGTAGAAATGCCTAATGATGATGAAGGGTACGCAGCTATTGAGGCTTTACATGAATCGGAAATAGATGGTAGAGAGATTATCGTGAAGAAAGCGGAACCTCGTGAAAACCGAAATAGTCGCGGTGGCGGAGGCTACGGTGGTGGACGCGGTGGCGGAGGCTACGGTGGTGGACGCGGTGGCGGAGGCTACGGTGGTGGACGCGGTGGCGGAGGCTACGGCGGTGGACGCGGTGGCGGAGGCTACGGCGGTGGACGTGGTGGCGGAGGCGGCTACGACCGAGGCGGACGTGGTGGCGGAGGCTACGACCGTGGTGGACGTGGTGGCGGAGGCGGCTACGACCGAGGCGGACGCGGTGGTGGAGGCTACGACCGTGGTGGCTATGACAACAGAGGCGGCGGATATGATCGTGGTGGCAGCGCATACGACCGTGATGTAGGTGGCAAGCGTGGCGGTAGTTCTTATGATCGTGACAATGGCGGCGGAAGACGCTTCGACCGTGATAATGACCGTGGCAAACGCGATAGCGGTAGTGCTTACGATCGCGATAACAACCGCAATAGCGACTACGATAGCTGGGACGAATAGAATTGACCCTCAACTTTGAGGTAGCAATATAGAAAATAAGAGCTTGTTTGAACTTAGGTTTAAACAAGCTCTTTCATTAGGTGTTACTTAGTCTATGAATTCATTTGTACGCTTACTTGGCTACGCTAAAAATTATAAGCTCAATATTTTCGGAAACATCATCAGTAATCTGTTGATGGTTTTTTTTTCTATTGTAAGCATTCCTGCCCTCAAACCTTTCCTAGACATCCTCTTCGACCAGCAAGATTTAGTACTCGAACGCCCCGCCCAAATTCATAATCTCGAAAATTTCCTTCAACTCATCAATTTTCAGCTTTCGCAAGTAGTCATACAGCATGGCAAGTCTACCGCCTTAGCCTATACCTGCATTTTTATCGTAGTGATTTATTTTTTTAAAAATCTCTTTCGCTACCTATCACTTTTCTCCATGGCACCGCTTCGCAATGGAGTCGTGCGAGATATTCGGCAGCAGCTTTTTGAGCGAACCCTTGATTTGCCCCTTGCTTATTTTTCGCAGCAGCGCAAAGGCGATTTACTCTCTCGTGTCACCGCCGATGTGCAAGAAATAGAATGGAGCATTCTCAATGTATTGCAAGTCATCGTGCGAGAGCCACTATTATTGATTGGTTCGTTGGGTTTTATGCTTTTCGTAAGCCCAAAACTAACGCTTTTCGTTTTTGTACTGCTTCTTTTTACAGCCTTAGTTATTGGTGGTATTGGGCGCGTGCTTCGCAAAAAATCCAGCGAAGTGCAAGCGACTTTAGGTACGCTAGTTTCCCAACTCGAAGAAGGATTATCAGGGCTTCGTATTATTAAGGCATTTAATGCAGAAAGCTATCAAGGTAGTAAATTCGGTAGCACCAATAATCGCTATAAATACTTGCTCGACCGACTACTTTGGCGACAAGATTTATCTGCGCCAATGTCCGAATTTTTGGGCATCACTACAGTAGCTGTCCTGATTTGGTATGGTTTCAGCGAAGTACAGGCAGGCGTGATGAGTAGCTCGACTTTTATTGTGTTTTTGTATGCTTTCTTTTCGGTAATAGAACCTGCGAAACGTTTTTCCAAAGCCTTTTATAATATCCAAAAAGGCATCGCAGCCGTAGAGCGGGTAGAAGCGATTTTGGATGCACCTAATACTATCACTGAAAAACCGAACGCACTACCACTTCCCGCATTTAATCAAGCAATTGAATATCGAAATGTAGGATTTGGCTACGGAAATGCTTCAGAAAATGCAGTACAACATATCAATCTTAAAATTGAAAAAGGAAAAGTGGTCGCCCTAGTAGGCGCATCGGGTTCGGGTAAATCTACTTTGATTAATCTATTGCCGCGCTTCTATGATGTGACAGCAGGTAGTATTTTGATAGATGGCAATAATATACAAGATGTACGCCTACGCGACCTTCGTGCTTTGATGAGCATCGTATCGCAAGAACCGATTTTATTCAATGATAGCATTTATAATAATATCACTTTTGGCTTAGAAAATATTTCTAAAGAAGAGGTGATAGCTGCGGCAAAAGTGGCAAACGCTCACGATTTCATCCAAGCTACCGAGCAAGGCTACGATACGAATATTGGCGACCGAGGCATGAACTTAAGCGGTGGACAACGCCAACGACTTACGATAGCACGCGCTATTCTTCGCAATCCACCTATTTTGATTTTGGATGAAGCAACTTCTGCGCTTGATTCGGAATCGGAGCAATTGGTACAAGAAGCCCTAGTACGCGTGATGCAAAATCGGACGACCATAGTAGTCGC
>JAHDCQ010000102.1:3138-16676 GCA_020629845.1 Saprospiraceae bacterium
CATGGATAAACAAGCAATAATACAAGCACTCGAAAAGAATCATACGGCATTTTTGGAGTATATGAATGCCTTGAGTGAAGCCGAGTTTGACTTTTCTCTAAAGGACGAAAAATGGACAGCGGGGCAAGAGATGGAACATATTATCAAGAGTACTTCACCACTGACATTAGCATTTAAGATGCCTAAAATGGCGTTAAAAATGCAATTTGGCAAAGCAAACCGCCCTTCTCGTAGTTATGACGGATTGGTGGAACGCTATCAGGAAAAATTAGCCACTATTACAGGCGTTGATGCCATTGCAGCAGGTTTTGGACCAGATGCCAAGCCGTTTAGCGAGCGCGAAAACCTAAGTGAAAAATTGCAGAAAAACATCCAAAAACTGAGCAACCTAGTTGGAAAATTTAAGGAAGAAGATTTGGATACCTACATTCTGCCACACCCGCTACTCGGTAAATTGACGCTGCGCGAAATGCTGTATTTCACCATCTATCATGTAGAGCATCACCAGCGTAATTCGGAGCGAAACTTAAGTGCGCGATAGGCTAGGCTATGGAACAAAACTATCTTATCGTCATTGGTGGTGCAACGGCAAGTGGGAAAACAAGCCTTGCCATCCAACTCGCACAACATTTTGATACGGCTATCCTTTCGTGCGATAGTCGGCAATTTTTCCGTGAGATGACGATAGGAACGGCAAAACCCACGCCCGAAGAACTGGCGCAAGCTCCGCATTATTTCATCAATTCCTTATCCATAGAAACAGAATATAGCGTAGGCGACTACGAACGTGACACGCTGCAATGTTTGGAAAACATCTATCAAGAAAAGCAAGTGGCGATAATGGTAGGTGGCTCGGGCTTATACATTCAAGCAGTATGTGAAGGCTTAGATGTATTTCCAGATGTGCCACGTGCTATACGCGACGAACTAGAAGCCCTCTATGAAAGCGAAGGCATCGCTGCTTTGCAAGCTGAATTACAAGGAAGCGACCCGACGTATTATGCCAAAGTAGACACTCAAAATCCACATCGTTTGATTCGTGCCTTATCGGTTTGTCGAGTGAGTGGACAGCCATTTTCCAGCTTTTTTAATCAAGCTAAAACAGCACGTAATTTCAAGCCTATTTTCATCCTCTTGGAATGGGAACGCGCCTTACTCTATGAGCGCATCAATAAGCGCGTAGATATGATGGTAGCCGCAGGACTAGTAGAGGAAGCGCGTGGACTATTTCCCCATAGAGCAAATACGGCTTTGCAGACGGTGGGTTATCAAGAATTATTCGAGCATTTTGAAGGCAATATATCCCTAGAAGAAGCCATCGAACTCATCAAGCGCAATTCTAGACGCTACGCCAAACGACAAATGACTTGGTTTCGACGCGACGCGCGTTGGAAGGGGTTCGCACCTCAAGATGTAGAGGATATTAAAGTCTTCATTAAGGAAGAAATGACTAAATAATCTCCACCGTTGAAACGGTGGGCTGAAGAGAATTTATCTAGATTTTCAGACCACCAATTCATTGGTGGGAACACTATAAAATTCTAATAATCTACTCAAAATCTTCATCATCGCCTAATTCTAGCTTTGCACCTGCCAATTCACTAAGAGCGTGTTGATCGCCTGCTTTTTTGGCTACGTTCATACCTGCTTTATAAGTTTGAAAGGCAGTAGGAATTTTATCTAAGCGTTCGTAAAGCTTACCCAAATGATAGTATGTTCCTACATAATCAGACTGCTCATTCGTGAGACGTAAGTAATATTCTAGAGCTTTTTCCCAATTTTCCAAGCCTTCATATTCCTTTGCAAGGGCAAATAGGATAAAGGCATCATTCGGCATGGTTTCTAGAAACCCCATGAGTTGTTGTAAGCGTTGTGACATCTTTTTTAGATAAGATTTTAAGACTAATGATTTTATAAATGAATTCTTATTGATTATCTAATTATAATTGAGGTATTCTTTGAATGTAACTATGGGAGTGTATGGATTGAATTGATTTGGATTATAAGAAACTTCTTTTTCTTCTATTAAAAATTTTATAAATGCTATTTCATACTCATCAAAGCTCAATAGGCTATCATTAGAATTTCTAGTGCTATAGATTTTTATGTCATACTCTCTTCTAATGTTATGTATAGTGTTCCTAAGATTTTTAGGAAGTGCTTGATAAAAATTAAACCAAGGAATTTTTTTTACTTTATCTTTATTTCCTTTTATAGTAGGTGTCAGAAATACATTTCTACCGCTTGCTAAAGATTCAAACTGTGTGAATATAGTTAGTCTAATCAAAGAGGTTATTGTTCTATATTGTTCTATTTCCCCTCCTTGCCAATATAGATACAATAGTGGGTCGTCTATAATATTTGATAAGCAAAAAGTGTAAGATGAACCTATTTCATCGTAACTTAAAAAGATGAAATCTTCTTTTTTAGAAGGTTTGATTAACCCATTACTATTATTAAGCGGAATCGCTCTAGTTTGTTGTTTAATTTCTACAAAGTCTTGGAACTGATTTAAAATTTTGTAGGCATAATGTATATCTTCAAACAAAAAAAGATACCTTGAAAATAAACTCTTTCTGCCCAAAAAATTGATATATGCTCTTGTACAAGCATCAAACTGAATACCATATTTTTGTTCTACCAATACAATCTCCTCGTCAGCAATTCCCGCAAAATGTTTCTCTTTATAGCCTAGTAAAAGTGCTAACTCTTTAAACTCATTAAAGAAATACTCGTATTTGTTCATGTGTCTATCTTTTTGAAATATAAATCCGCCAGATTAGACCTAATGTAATCAAACCTGTAATCATGGCGGCACTCCAATAGAGGGTAGCACTAGTCGTGTCGGCACTCGCGAGTTGGGCTAATACTTTTAGAATGTTGTATAAACCTAAAAAACAAGCTACACTTACAATGATAAGCATCAAGGCGTTAGAAAGATTTGAGTTGGTAAAACCATCGAGAAAGAGACCTTTATCATTAACAATAAGCAGCAGAAAAATAGCGACAATCGGCAGTAATACGCCATTGATAGCCTGTGCTAAAATGATAGCTGGAATTGGCTTAACATCAGCCAATCCAAATAATAGACCAATGCCTAAAATGACTCCCCAAACCAATCGAAAATTACGGCTATTCATCGCCCAATTATTGGTTTCGGATTGGAAGAAGCTGCGTGCGGTAATCGCTGCTGCTAAGGGCGCGGTAATAGAGGACGTAAATCCAGCTACAAATAATCCTGCCGCGAAAAGCGCTGCTGCCCAATCGCCCACGCTATCGCTAAGTGTAGAAGCTAGGGCTTGGAAGGAAAATTCGCCTTCAATCTGCATCCCTACTAGAAGAATTGCCATCGAAATTAAGCCGCCAATAAGCACCGCTAGACTAATACCTATTCGCATCTCCCGCACACTTTGCCCTTTACTAATGCCTGAGGCTAGAAATAAATTATAGGGAACTATGGTAGTGCCAATCAATCCAATAATCAGGAGTGCCGAACCGTTTGGAATAGAGGGCAAAAAAGCAGCTTCAAAAACATCGTAGATTTCAAAATCACTTTGCAAGGCAACATAAAAAAAGAGTAAGCCCATGAAAGCAACTACCGTACCTAAGACCCGCGCAATGAGTTGAATATTGCCTAAAAATAGAATGCTCGCACACACTAAACCGACAGCCAAGAGGAGCAATTTGGAGTCTACATCGGTCATTAGCTCTAAGCCTGCGATTGCGCCCAATAGATTCCCTGTCTGATAGGCAGCGCAACCAAACGCAATGGCTAGAAACAAGACCATTTTAATGCTATCGCTAGACGAACTGTGATATTTCAAGGAAATAATTTCACCAAGACTTTTGCCTGATGCAATGGTGACACGCGCAGCGGCTTCTTGTAAAATAATGGTGGCAATCGTCGAAAAGAGCAAAGCCCAGAGCAAAGCCAACTGAAAACTTGCGCCAGCCTTCGCTGCTGTAGTAACCGTACCTGGCCCGATAAATGCTGCCGATACGACCGACCAAAATAATACGCTCGATGCGCCCTTGCCAAATGATATTCGTTTTGCCAAAAGAGTAAAGTTTGATGCAGCACTAACTTACGTACTTTAGAACGTTTTGCCAAGCTTTAGGAACGATGAATTAATAAATTTACATTCTTGAGTAGGGCTATTTTGGTTCCAGTTTTTGCTTTGAAAGTGGGAGCATATCTGGATATTTGACCAGTTTCAAAGTGAAAAATGGAGGCAAAAGAGACAGTCAAGAATGTAAATTTATTTGTTCATCGTTCCTTAGCCTAGATACTTCTTCAAAGCTTCTGCCACTTCTTCTTGTACGCCTAAGTGAATGGTTTGTAAACCCGCAGCCTTCGCACCAGCAATATTTTCGGCATTATCGTCAATGAAAAGGGTTTCGGACGCGCTTAGTCCTGCATCTTTTAGTACAAATTCATAAATTTCTGTTCCTGGCTTTCTAAGTTGGATGAGATGCGAATAGTACGCTTTTTCAAAATAGGCATCAAAATCTGCCATTTTCATATTATGCTCGCGCTGTAGGTGCACGTCTACCCAAGCTAAGTGCGTGGCATTAGTATTGCTGAGTAGAAAAATACGATAATCCGATAGGCTTTTCAAAAAATCAAAGCGATGGGCGGGAATACCAATCAGCATTGCATTCCAAGCATCTATAATTTCTTGCTGCGTCGCTGGGTTGATAGCATGATAGCGCAAGGCATCTACAAATTCTTGCTCGCTCATGCCTCCAACTTCATAAACGTTAAAAAGCGTCTCATCGAGGTGTTTTCGTAGATGTTCGGGAACTCTTTGCGGCACAAATTTGCTTAATTCTGTAGTTGTTTTTTCGATGTCGAGGTCAATTAAAACATTGCCAAAGTCAAAAATTATATTTTTTATCATAACTCCTTTGATTTAATAAACACAAAGTTGTAAATTTGCATTCCCTTATTCAAAAGTGGAAAGGGTTTTCTTTCAAAAAGCCTAAAAATCTATAGGAAGGCACTTCGGTGTCTATCCCGCGTAGGCAATCATTTTTGGTTGCCTACTACTTTTGAAATTCTATTACTCGGACAATTGAATTGTACTTAACCATTAATCTTAAATTGTAGACAAAATTATGATTTATGATATAAGATTTATTTGATTTATGATTTTATCCGAATAGTAAATTTGAAATATCGATCCCATAGCTCAGTTGGTTACCCCGATCCCGATAGCTATCGAGATAAGGGCTGACTCGTCAAAAAAATCCAAAAATTGAAATATCGGTCCCATAGCTCAGTTGGTTAGAGCATCTGACTCATCAAAGAATATTTTGCAAGCAAAATATTCACGGTGCCCCCGATAGGAAACTGTCGGGTGAGAAGGGGGTTAACTCAGGGAAACCTTAACAGGTCGCGCTGATGGCAATCCTGAGCCAAGCCTAGTGAAAGTCGTAAAAGTAGCTAGGAAGGTGCAGAGACTAGAGGGTGAGGAGACTCACCAATAAGCCCTCCACGAACGCCCCCCGCCTAAGTTTCGAGTATTTGGAATATGGTGGTGATATAGTCCTACCCTATAGCGAAAGCTTTAGAAGGTGAATCAGAGGGTCCATGGTTCGAGCCCATGTGGGACCACTTTTAGCAAAAGCAATCAATGATTTATATTCGTTGGTTGCTTTTTTAGTTGACCTAATTCAAATAAAATAATTCAAATAGAAAAACAGAATCAAATAAATCCAAAGCCCATCCAAGAAGTGCCAATAAATGGTGAGTAGGCGTAGCTTGAGGCGTTTTTCAGGATTGGAAAAATAGACCAGTACGCTGACGGGTTCTTTCATCTCTTTATAGGCGCGCCATAGGAACATCCCCAAAAACGGCAAACCTGCTATAACGTGTCCGAAATGCAAAATTGAAATGACATAGAGGTAGGAGGTAGAAAGTTCAGTATTGATAAAGATGTCTTGCGCGAACAGTTGATTCCAAGCCACAATTTGCATGAGCATAAAAAAGATGGATAAACCAATGGTAGCCCAAAGTGCGCGGATATAGTTGCGCGTATTATCCTCTTGATACGAGCGTTTTGCCCAAATCATCGTGCCGCTACTGGCTAGTAAAATAAGCGTATTGAACAGAAATAAGTTGGGAATACGAACAGGCGGTATATCGCTCTGCACCCTTGAGTAGACGAAAGAAGCAGAAAGCGCGAGGAAAATAGCACCGAGGCTAATCATACTTAATATCAAGAGGATATTGTAAGGATGAAAGGCCATATTTTGGTATTCTGACTGATATTCTTCTGTTCTATGTTGCGACATCTTATCTCCGTTTTGCCTCGCGCCGACAGCGTTCGCTACAGTATTTCACCTCTTCCCAAACTTTTGCCCATTTCTTACGCCATGTGAATGGGCGAGCGCATTGCACGCATACTTTGGCAGGTAAATCTTGTTTTTTTCGTTGCTTCGGCATGAAGTCTATTTTTGTACGAAGATGAAACGAGACCTGCTCATAATGGTTTATCGGACTAAGGTAAAATTATGAGTTCTTCTGCATAAATGCAATCATTTTTGTAGCGAGTTCTTCGCCTTTATCTTCTTGAATAAAATGTCCACCTGATTTTATAATCTCATGCGCTTGTCCTTTCGCACCTGGTATGATGTTCTGAAAAATCTTTTCTAGCCCCTTCGTTATTGGGTCAGCATCGCCGAAGAGGGTGAGGAAAGGTTTCTTCCATTGTCCGAGTTTTGCCCAAGCTGCACGGTTGGCTTCTGTCTGCGGATGGTCGGAAGAAATAGGCACAAGTGATGGAAAAATACGCGCGCCTGCTTTATAACTATCATCAGGGAAAGGCGCATCATAAGCTGCTACGATTTCGGGCGATAAATCAGTAGTGGTAGCGCGTTGAATTACTTTGCCTATCTCAAAATTTTCGACTTCTTGCGAATATTTCTGCCATTTCAGAAAAGCTTCATTTGGCGTGGCATCACCTGTAGCAAGGAAAGTATTAGACGCAACAATACGTGCAAAACGCTCGCTATAGTCGGCTGCCAAGCGTAAGCCTATGAGTCCACCCCAATCTTGACAGAATAGGTTAATGCCTTGCAAATCAAGTTGTTCTATTAGGCTGTTTGTCCATTCCAAATGCTTCGCATAGCTATAATCCGAAAACTCAAGTGGTTTATCTGATTTTCCAAAACCAATTAAATCAGGTGCAATTACTCGATAACCCGCCTCTGCAAAAATCGGTATCATCTTTCGATAAAGGTATGACCAACTTGGTTCGCCATGTAGCAGTAGCACGACTTCACCTTCGGGCTTTCCTTCATCCACATAGTGCATTTTTAGACCATCGCCTACTTCTACATAGTTGGGAGTGAATGGATAGCCTGGTAGATTTTCAAACTGTGGGTTGGGTGTAGTTTTGAATTGCATTCTTCCTGAAATTGAAATTCAAAAGCCCTAGCAGCAATAACTACTAGGGCTTTCTTACAATGAAATCTATTTTTAAGCGTAAATAGACGCTATTTCATTTGCAAATTTTTCACGTATTACGCGACGCTTGAGCTTCAGCGTTGGTGTGAGTTCACCTACCGAGCCATCCTCTTTTACAGGATCCCAGGTTGTATTCAAGAGCTTGAATTTCTTGATTTTTTCAATCTTACTGAACTCTGGATTGCACTCATCACAAATCTGCTGATAGCGTGCTATCACTTTTGGATTATTGACTGCATCGCCCAAGTTTGTCCATGCTACATCATTGTTTTCACACCAATCTTTGAGTGCTTCTGGTGCAGGCACGATAAGTGCAGAAACAAACTTTTGCTTATCGCCAATCACCATCATTTGCTCAACGAGGAAATCCTCTTTGAACTTACTTTCTATCGGTGCAGGTGCTACATACTTACCGCCTGAAGTCTTTAATAACTCCTTCTTGCGGTCTGTAATTTTCAGGTACGAATGGCCATTTTCTGTTACCATCTTCCCTATATCACCCGTCATGAACCAGCGTTTGCCATCAATTTCTTTGAAAACTGCTGCTGTTTTGTCTGGCTTATTATAGTAGCCCTGCATGATATTTGGCCCAGCAGCTAAAATTTCGCCTTCTCCCTCGCGGTATTCTCCTTCACTCTGGTCGATATGAATATCAACTCCTTCAATTGGCTTTCCTACTGTTCCAATCTTTGCGCCATGTTTTTCAAAAGTATTCACGGTAAGGCTGGGCGACGTTTCTGTCAAACCATACCCCTCACGCACAGGAATGCCTGCTGCGGAAAATACGCGCAAAATCTTATGCGGACAAGGTGCCGCACCTGTCACGATACCTTTTACATTGCCCCCCAAGGCATCACGCCACTTACTGAAAATCAGTTTATCAGCAATACTACGTTGGATGCTTGATAAGCCGCTGAATTTCTTTTCGTATTCGTAATCATCTGTGAGGCTCAATGCCCAGAAGAAGAGCTTACGTTTTGCGCCTTCAAGGTCGAGTCCTTTATTATAGATTTTCTCGTATACTTTCTCTAAGAGTCGTGGCACAGTTGTAAAGAAAGCTGGCTTTACCTCTTGCAAATCACCGCCTTCACCACCTAAATTATCTGTACCCGTGAAGTATATTTTAGCACTTTTATTGATGTAAGCATAAGAAACGGCACGCTCAAATACATGACAAAGCGGCAAGAAACTCAATACTTTTTCTCCTGGAGTCACAGGGAGTAAATCCTCTGTGGTACTAACGATATGCGAGATATTGCGATGCGTCAGCATTACCCCTTTCGGATTTCCTGTTGTTCCTGAGGTATAAATCAAGGTAGCTAGACTATCTACGTCAATACCTTTAGCTACATTTTTAAGTTCTTCTATGCGATCTGTATTCCACATTTCTTCCCAAAATGGTCTACCTTCTTGCTTATCCAGCGTGAAGATACCTTTTAGCGAAGGCACATTCTTCTGTGCTTGGGCTACTTTATCGTATAAATCGCCATCACCTACAAATACATATTGTACATCTGCATCATTCAAGATGTATTCGTAATCTTTTGCACTAATGGTTGGATAAAGCGGCACATCTACGATACCCGCTTGCATTGCTCCTAAGTCTACCATCATCCATTCTGGACGATTTTTGTAACTTACCATACCGACTTTATCACCAGGCTTTAAGCCTAGTTCTAGCAAGCCTGCGCCTACTTTTTCAGCAGTATCAATGATTTCTTGCGTGCTGAATGTTTTCCATTTTCCATTTTCACGACGTGCCATACAGTCGTCTAGTGCATGGCGTTCATTCTGAATATAGATGTATTCAAATAGTGGTCTTATTTTCATTTTATATCCAATGTTAATTTGCTGAACCAGAAAAAAGATGAGTATAGAATCTTAGGAGGAGTTTAGACTCTTCTTTGAAGATTTGTCAAAGAAGAGTCTAAAAACTAATTTATCCTACTAGCGATTGCAGTTTCATAGCTAGCCCCATATCCCCCTTAATCTTCACTTTCCCAGACATTACTGCCATCATACCATTGATTTCACCTGCCATCATTTTTTGGAAGGTTTCTGTGCTGGTAGAAATCACGCAGTCTGCCTCTTTATCATCGTTGCTAACTAGATTTGCATCGCCACTACCATCCAAGTGTACGATACCATCATCACCAAAATCGAATTTTAAAATACCTCCGATTGGAGCATTTTTACCTGCTTGTGTTGTAATTGACTCTGTGATAGTCGCTAAACTCATTTTTTATGTCAAATTTGACGGTACATATGTTGCTATACTATAGAACAATCGAGTACAGCATATACCTATTTAATAAAGCTACAAGAATACGGAAAAAATAGAGTATCACCCAATTTTTCTAATTCCTTTCCTTTTTTTCTGAAATATTAGTGGGGATGCTTAGTAGAAGTAGTGAGCATAACTTAGATATGATTACCGTAAGTACTCAATGAGTGAATGAAAAAAATTTGAATGAGTGAATAATTCTAAATTATATTCGCTCATTCAGTCATTTACAATTCAATCATTGAGTATTTACCGATTACCGCTTAATCCACACGTAAAACGGAATACCCGCCATCAATACCAGAAAACCATAGAAGACAATCTCTTCGCCTGAACCCACAATCGCCCACATCGAAAAAACAAAGGCAATACTTCCCCAAATCCAAGCCCAACGTTTGCCTGAACGCAAAGCAAATAACAAATGCGTAGCCGTAGCAAATAAGTAAGGCACAAGGCAAGTAAGCGTAGCTAGGAGTATCATAAACTCAAAAGCCTTGATGAGACTTTTACTATAATTCATAAACATCAACACCGAAATCAGCACGCTTGAAAAGACTAAGCCTTGTACAGGCATGTCATTCTTATTGAGTTTGCCAAATAGTTTAGGAAATAAGTCATCTTTCGCCGCCGCTAATGGAATTTGTCCCTGCATCATTATCCAGCCATTGAGCGCGCCAAAGGTCGAAATCACAATACCTAGTGCTACCCACTTTCGGGCTGGCTCGCCCCAAATCACGACAGCCGCATCTGCAAAGGGAGCTTCGGAAGTAGCTAAAGTTTCAGGTGGAATCATGCCCATCACTGCCACCGAACCGAGAATATATACTACTATAGCCGTCCAAGTCCCAAGCATAGTTGCGCGTGGAATGGTCTTGCTTGGATTAGCAATATTATCGGCAGGGATGGTAGCAGATTCTATACCTAAAAAAGCAAAAAGCGTCAGCGTAGTGGTAGCCGTAATCGCTGCAAAATTGCTTTCTCCACTCAAATTGAAGGGAGAGAAATGCTCCATATTAATAAAAAACATACCCACTATCGCAATCAGGATGAGTGGTACTAGCTTCAGTACTGTAGTAACCAATTGCACCCAAGCGGCTTCTTTTACCCCTCTTGTATTGATATAGGTCAGTAGCCATATTACGCCTAAGCCCATCAAGATAGCCACCAAAGGATTAGCACTAAGAACAGGAAAAAAGACCGATAAATAACTCAACATCGTGACGGTAATAGCGGCATTAGTCGCAATAATCGCAATCCAATAGCCCCAAGCCACTAGGAAAGCGGGGAAATCACCAAAACCTTTCTTCGCGAAGGTATATGGCCCACCTGTTTCTGGAAACTGTTTGCCAAGTTCCGAAAACACTTTTGCAATCACCAAGCCTGCCAAAGCTGACACCACCCATCCCACTACGCTGATACCGCCATAGACCGCTAAAGAAGCAGGTAATAAGAAAATACCAGAGCCAATCATATTGCCCAGCACCAGAGAGGTAGCTGGCCAAAGTCCAATTTTTCGACTGCTGTCAGACATAGTGGATGTGGATTAGATATTAGTGAATTTGAATCAATGTCTTCGCCAAATTGAAAATTAAAAATGGATAATTGAAAATTATTGAAACACCAAATGTGTAATTCATTATTAGCAAATACTTTACAAAGTAGGCTCTACGGTGAAAAGTGTGGGTACGCTCAACTTGATTCAATCAATTTAGAGCAAATCTTCTGTTTTGTGCGTATTCACTCCAATGGAACGCGTTCCATTGGGAGGAAAAAAGAATGACCCACACTTTTCACCGTAGAGCCACAAAGTAATTGTTTTGCTAATTTTCAATTTTTAATTATCCATTTTCAATTTGGCGAACATATTATTGAATCCTACTGACTCAAATAATGCTTCAATAAGCGGTGAAAATGATGCACCCCCGCCTCGCGCTTAGCAGAAAATCGCCCATCGGTATAGAAGCGCGAACGCAAGCCTTTCTGCACGCCTTCCACTACCCATTCATCTTCTTGTTGGGTTTTTTCACCAATTTGGTCGCCACTCATTCTATCCCAAATTTCACGGTCTTTAATGTAGTATAGAAACTCTACTTTGGTAAAGTTCGGCGTGTATGGACGTACGATATTAAGCTGCACGCCCCAAGGGTAAAAATTGAGCATAAAGTTGGGATAGAACCAATAATAATAAGCCGAAATATCCTTACCATAGTCAGGATGTCCCTCTGGAATATCGAAGGTTTCTGTCCCTTTATCTGCATAGCCTACCTGCAGTACCATATGTCCGTCGCAAATGGTGTCATATCGCCCATAGTCGAGCATGCCATTCAAGGTAGGATGCACAAACGGAATATGAAAACCCTCTAGATAATTATCAATGTACAAAGCCCAATGCGATTGCACATTGTAGGTTTTGGAGTATTCTGGTGCAAATTCAAAATCATCTATATTCAGGAAGCCTACACGCGTGTCTAGTTCTTCCAGCATTTCCGAAAAATCAAGCGTTGGCTCAAGGCTCGTAAAGAGAAATTTCGACCATTTCTTCAACGGTAATTGATGCAAATGCTCACAAGGGCGCGGAAAATTCTCTACTTCCTTGAATTCAGGCATAAATTCAAATTTGCCTTCTAAGTTAAATCGCCGCCCATGATAGGCACAGGTCAATTTCCGATTCTTTCCAGGATGATGCGCGACTATAAACCCACGATGTGTACATACATTGGAGAGGCAACGTACTTCATCTTCCTCTTTGGTGAGCATAAGTGGCTCTTCGATATATTTTTCTAAGAGGAAAAAGGGGTAGGTGTTGATGGCTACATTAAATATTCGCTGTTCATCCCCGATATATTGCCAGCTTTTCGCAAAAACAGCTTCTTTCATTTGCTCCCATAGTGCTGCATCGAAATAGAAATCAGCAGGCAAAGTGGCAGATTGACTGATGTTCTCTAATACCTTATTCATTGCTAGTAGATTTTGCTTATTTGTGCAAGCAAGAAACAACATTTGCCAAAGACTACAAAGTAAGTTCCCAATGATTTGTTAATGCTAGGCAATCACTCTACTATCTTAGCAATACAGTATGCTATTCCTCGTTTTGCTATCAAACTCAAGAGCAATTAGTGACTTTGGTATCCACCCTTCATTATGCTTTTAGCATCTATTAAACACAAGCATTACTTTTTGGATTTTTATAATCATTCACATAAAAAACTTCATTATGCAGAGTAAAATGAAATCATTTACATTGTTTGTAGCACTTTTGTGCCTATTCAGCACGAACCTTTTGGCGCAGGATATAGCGGAAATCACTAAAAAAGCCGCTACACCCGAAGGTCCAATGACCACCATTGAATTCGAGGAAACGACCTACGATTTTGGCTTTATTGAAACGGGCGGAATCGTATCGAAGGTCTTTACCTTCACCAATACAGGCGATGAGCCACTTGTCATCACCAACGCTAAAGGAAGCTGCGGCTGCACCGTACCAGAGTGGCCACAAGAACCAATTATGCCAGGCGAAACAGCTTCTTTGACTGTCGAGTTTGATTCTAAGAATAAATCGGGCAAACAAAGCAAGCGCGTAACGATTACGGCAAATACCGAGCCTGCTCAAACATTCCTGACGATAAAAGGTGAACTTACGCCTAAAACAGATGCGAGCGAAGTCGCGGTAGAAACACCTGAGGTAGTAAGTCCTGACTGTTTTGCTATTTTCCCAAATCCGACAGCAGAAATTCTTAAGCTGGATGTGGATGATGCAAATCTTGGTCAATCGGCGACGGTAAG
>JAHDCQ010000103.1 GCA_020629845.1 Saprospiraceae bacterium
AGACTTCAAGTTTTACTATCAGCTATTGGCAGTTAGCAATTGGTAAATACTGAATTAGTGAATTGTGAATGACTGAATGAGCGAATATAATTTAGAATTATTTACTCATTCAAAATTTTTTCACACGCATTGAGTACTTACAGTAATTGGCTATAAGGAGCTATGTATGGCATCCGTAAATCGGCTGCTTAATTTATCGACAACATCTTGGTTTCAAATTTCGGCTAAGAGCCTAAAAGCAAGCAGCCAATAGCCAACAGCTTAAATTTAACCTAAATCTACCACGCCATCTTTCGTAGCTTCGTATCTAATTCCTTACTTTTGCGCGGTTTTTAGGAAGCACTACTCGTATTGGGTGGTGACAGCATAAATTTGACAATCCTCATTTATGAACTTACACGAATATCAAGGAAAAGAATTATTGGGAAGATATGGTGTGCCTGTACAGAAGGGCATCTTAGCACATACCTTAGAGGAAGCAGAAGCGGCTTACCGAAAAATTCAGGACGAAAGCGGTTCTGATTTTGCGGTAGTGAAGGCGCAAATTCATGCAGGTGGACGCGGAAAAGGCGGTGGTGTGAAGTTGGCAAAAAGCATGGATGACCTACGTGAACATGCAGGCAATATTTTAGGCATGATGCTAAAAACGCCTCAAACACCGGGCGGGCTAGATGGTGCTGGAAAATTGGTGCGTAAGGTACTTATCACAGAAGATGCCTACAAGCCAGATTTTGATTCTTGTAAGGAATATTACATTTCTATATTGACGGATCGGGAGCGCAAATGCAATGTGATTGTCTACTCTACAGAAGGTGGTATGGACATCGAGAAAGTAGCGCACGATACGCCACATTTGGTACATAAAGAAGCAGTAGACCCACAGTTGGGTTTGCAAGGCTTTCAAGCGCGTAGAGTTGCTTTCAACTTGGGCTTGAGTGGTTTGGCATTCAAAAACATGGTGAAATTTATCTCGAAGTTGTATAATGCTTATGTAAAGGCAGATGCATCTTTGATAGAGATTAATCCATGTATGCACAACGGACATGACGAGATGCTTGCCGTTGATACCAAAATGACGATAGATGATAATTCTATGTTCCGTCATAAAGACATCATTGATTGGCGTGATAAGGACGAGGAAGACCCAGCAGAGGTAGAAGCAGATGAGTTCGGTTTGAACTACGTGAAACTAGATGGCAACGTAGGCTGTATGGTAAATGGTGCAGGACTTGCAATGGCGACGATGGATGTGATTAAAATATCAGGTGGTGAACCAGCGAATTTCCTTGATGTAGGTGGTACAGCGGATGCGAAGCGAGTAGAGCAAGCATTTAAAATCATTTTGAAAGACCCGAATGTAAAGGCAATTCTGATTAATATCTTCGGTGGTATTGTGCGTTGCGATCGTGTAGCGAATGGGGTAGTGGAAGCCTATAAAAATATGGGAGATTCCATTAATGTACCTATCATTGTGCGCTTGCAGGGTACAAATGCAGATATTGCGAAGCAGATTATTGATGAATCTGGTTTGGCAGTACGTTCAGCTATTTTACTACAAGAAGCGGCTGACTTAGTGAAAGAAGCCTTGGCTTAAATAGCGTTCAATTTAGCATATAAAAATCCCTATGAAGTCTTACTTTGTAGGGATTTTTGAGTTTTAGGGCAAAATAATTAAATGTGAACCTTTATGAACTCATACTGAGCAGGATGAATTTAAAGAATTTTGAGCAGCATATCGAGCGAAAGATTATAGATAGAGGCTTTGATTATTATGAAAATGATAGTATTGAGCAGGTAGACCAGGTGGGTGAATTAGAGTTTTCAGCGAATGTGTGGGGAACGGATGAATATTCGGTCTTTATCAAATTGAATCGAGACTTAGAGGTTGTTGAGCACGATTGCGATTGCCCTTACGATTGGGGTGTGTATTGCAAGCATGAAGTCGCTTTACTGTACTATATTCGTGATGGTGAACTTTATAAATACGCAGCAAGTGCTGATACAGATACCATGAACATCATTAAGCGTGATTTGAACAAAATGAATAAAGCTGAAATCATCGAACTTATTCTAGAACGTGCCAAACGGAGCAAGCAATTCCGTACGGATATGTTATGGGAATTGGGACATGAAACAGAAGATTAATACTAAATGCAATAATGATGAATGTAGGAACACAAGCTATCATACAGGATTTTCATATTTTTCTAGACTATATTTCACAGAAAAAAAGTATCGAACTCACCAATCGCAAGCAAGCGATGAAAAACAAACTCTAAATGGGTTCAAACTTATTGAATCCGTCGGGGAGGCTCCCAAACAATATCCTTCTTATAATGATGAAGACGACTAAGCAAGCGCGTATTTTTACGAAAAACAGATAGCTCCATCGGGTTTATAAAAATAACAAACAAATAATAGGATAGTGTGTTTAAAACACAAAAAACTACACTACCAAGCATTTAATTTAAAATATCGCAAAAATAAAGTTGTTTTTCTGCGAGAATTTTATAGAGCATTTTATGAAAAAGCAAATGAAGACTTATCTGCAAATACTCGTGTGTACTTTCTTTGTTATACCCTTATTAGGGGGGACACAAAGTTATGAGACTATAATTGATAGCCTCAAAAATGTATTGGCATATACGAACGAGTCGAATACTCAAATTGATTTACTCAATGAAATCAGCTATAACTATCGAAGAATTACGCCTGATTCCGTACTGTATTATGCGCAATTAGCAATTCATAAGTCTCAGAAAATAGGTTATAAAAAAGGGGAAGCTTTGGGCTATAAAAACCTCGGTGTTGCTCACTATAAATTGACACCTGAAATTGATACCGCATTACATTATTATTTACAGGCTATTGATCTAGCAGAGGAAATTAATGAGCTATATACACTTACGGCATCTCATTTAAATGCGGGAATTTGCTACTACAAAAAACAAAATAAAGACAAAGCCAAACTCTTTCTATCCAAGGCAGTAGAGTATAGCCAAAATGAGTTTGAAGACAATGAATACTTGCGTGCCTTGTCTTTCGGAATGCTAGGCTATACCTATTTTCATCAGGAGGATTATGAAAAGGCACGCGAATATTTTGAACGTTTGGATGTGCTTTCTACTAAAAATAAAGATAACAAAACCTTATCTATCTGGCTCGACAATTTAGCCGCTACGTACTCTAAATTAGGGCGATATGACAAAGCAGAAGCAGCTATTCGGAAATGCCAAGCTGCACAAAAAGAACTGGGAGATATTGAATCCATGATACAAACAGGGCTTGCTATCATAGACCTAAAAATGGATATAAAAGATTATGAAGCAGCTATACAAGAAGCTTACAATACTGTTGCTTTAATAAAAACAGAAGAATTTGAGAATTATAAGATTTACGCTTATGTACGAGCCTCGAAAGCAGCCCTAGAAAATGACCAAGTACCTATTGCTTTACAAACAGCCAATGAAGCCTTTGACCTCATAGAACAAGGTAAAACAGTAGGTCGGATGGGCGATATGTATGCTCACTTACAAAAGGTATATACACTAGCAGGGGAGTCTGAGCGTGGACTTTTAATGGCAGATAAGCGTATCAATTATTTTATAGATATCCGCGATGAAGAGCAAGGCAAACTAGTAGCTCAAATGGAAACAAAATATGAAATGGAACGGGCTGAACAGGAAAATCAATTGCTCAAAAGCCAGAATCAATCTTATTTATTAGGTCTGATATCTTTGGTGCTGATTGCGTTACTTTCAGGTCTATCGTTACTCATTTCCAATAGTTCCAAACGCAAACTTCGAACAAAAAACGAAGAACTTCATCAAACGAATATGCAGCTTGAAAAAACAAAATTGGAAGTTATACAAGCCTATCAGGTGAAGCAAAATTTCCTCGCTACTATGAGCCATGAAATCAGAACTCCAATTAGTGCAGTGCTTGGATTTACAGATATTTTACTTGAAGAGTCGCCTCGTATTGACCAACAAATGTATTTATCAAATTTAAAACAAGTTGGACAACACCTTCAACGTATCATCAATGATATTCTGGATTTTTCAAAATTAGAATCCAATAAAATTAGTTTTGAAAAAATACCGATCAACCTGAATAAATTGCTCGAAGATTTGATAGATACATTTGAAGCCTACAAAGGTAATAAGTCTATTGAGTTACAATTGCAGCAAAGTCAAATTTTACAATATCAAATACTTGGTGACCCTATTCGCCTCAACCAAATTTTGTATAATCTGCTTAGTAATGCCGTCAAGTTTACGAATAAAGGAGTGATAAGGATAACGACTACTATACTGGAACAAACGGATAAAAATGTTCGCATTGTTTTTGCAGTAGAAGATACAGGTATTGGTATTTCTTCTGAAGGGCAAAAAAGAATTTTTGAGAAGTTTCAGCAGGCTGATAACTCTATTGCTCGAAAATTTGGTGGTACTGGACTTGGTCTCGCTATTACGAAGCAATTATTGCAATTGCAGCATAGTGAATTGCAACTCACTAGCGAACTAGGGAAAGGTAGTCGTTTTAGCTTTGAACTTTCTTTTCCAATACATCAATCTGAGCTCAGTACTGCCTCGTCTCCAACCGCCAATAATTACGACCAGCTTTCAGGTAAACACATTCTTTTAGCAGAGGACAATAAATTTAATCAAGTCATTGTATCGAAATTACTCAATAATTGGGGGATAGAACACGATATTGTGGATAATGGTTTGGCGGCCATAGACACTATAAAAGATAAAAATTTTGATTGTATATTGATGGATATTAATATGCCTGAAATGGATGGCTTGGAAGCTACAAAATATATACGTTCTCTCAATAATGACAAGCGTAATATCCCAATTATAGCATTGAGTGCCAATACATTAGAAGGCAGTATCCAGGCTGCTAAGCAAGCTGGAATGAATAATTACATTACTAAACCTTTTGAGCGGGATAAGATGTATGAGGTAATAAAGTCTATTCTATAAAAGCTATTTTAAAATGAATAACATTGTCTTTGTAATACTACTTTTACTTACAGTAGCTTGCAATCCTGAACAAAAGTCTCAAGATTTCACAGAAGCAGTAAAGGTCCTAAACACACTCGAAGCGCAAACGGCTTTTCTAGAAGCGATTTATGATGAGGATCAAGGGGTGCGCCGAGAAAAGACAGACATCACTATCCTAATAGACAGGGAAAGTGAAGTGTTCAAAGCAAAACGACAAGAGTCTATAGCCCTGAATAAAGAACTACTAGCAAAAGTAGAAGCCTATTTAGCGGTACACGGGCATCCTAGTTTGAGTAAGCACAGTGAAAAGGCTGCTATGACTCCATGGATAGTTATACATCATGCCTATGAGGATATTGCGCCGCGCCGCCGTAATTTTCAGTACCTCTACAGAGCTACGAAAACAGGAGATTTAGATAGTGGTAAGTTAGCATTTTACCTCAATCGCTATTATGATAGGCAATTTGGGCATCGAATGCAGTTAAAAAATCCTTTTCGAGAAGAATTTGAGATAGATACTCTGATTCGTTCCTTAAATTTGCAGCAACTTCGGGAAGAAGTGGATAGAGCTTTTGAAAGCTCAAAGTAAAATAGTTGAATGAATTTTTCTTCCAAGTTAATAGAAGAAGCGGTACAATCATTTGCGAGTTTGCCAGGTATTGGCAAGAAAACAGCTTTGCGTTTGGTCTTGCATTTGATTAATCAGGACAAAGATACGACTAAGGAGTTTGCAGATAAGATTTTGAATATGCGTAATCATATTCAAGAATGCAAAATCTGTCATAATATTTCGGACGCAGAGACTTGTAGCACTTGTAATGATTTGCGTCGCAAACGAGAAGTAGTCTGCGTAGTAGAAGGCATCCGCGATGTGATGGCGATAGAAGATACGGGGCAGTATCGTGGTTTGTATCACGTATTGGGCGGTGTTATTTCTCCGATTGAAGGAGTTGGGCCAAGCGATTTAAATATTGATAGCCTACTGGAACGCATTCAAGAGCATGGCATCGAAGAAATTATTATGGCTATCAGCCCGACTATTGAGGGCGAAACAACGACCTTTTATATTGCTAAAAAACTCAAAAATTCTAAAGTGAAAATAAGTGCCTTAGCGCGCGGCATTGCCTTTGGGGGCGAATTGCAATATGCGGATGAACTTACCCTGGGACGTTCCATTGCTACCCGTGTGCCATATCAACTAAAAGTATGAGTGAAAACAAGTCACCCGATTTAAAACAAGAAGAATCGACAGGCAATGCCTTTTATGATTGGCTATTGCGCGTCTATGAGCGATTTAATGTGTTTTCTGCCTTCAAAGAGGATGATAACATTCTTATGCTAGGCGTGAAAGTCATTGTACGTATCATTGGCTTTTTGTTTTTATTGCTTATCTCGCCTTTTGTATTGGTGGGCTTAATGTTGGCGTTTTTTGCTGCGCTTTAAAGTGCCGTGCTGGATGTGTTGGCTAGGGCTGTTGTTTGTGCTACATCAGTTAGGACAGAAAGTATTTTACCTATATCTGCCTTTTGTAGATGCCTATTTTGACCCTTTTGTCTGCTCCTTATTTGGACTTTTTGCTGCACAAAAGCATTTTGCCTATTTAAGTCAATTGCCTAATCGACAACTGGCGGTTTGGGAAATTTTACTTACCGCATTCCTTTTATCCATTATTTCAGAAGAGATATTTCCACGGCTATCATCGGAATTTACTAGAGATATGTGGGACTATGTAGCGTTTGCTAGTGGTGCTTTGGCATTCTATTTTTGGCAAAAAAAGCGCGCAAGCTCCGAAAAACTTGCGCGCTCTGATTGATGCCAACTAGAACGAATAAGATAAACTCGCTCCAAAATCAATACCCGTACGATAGCGTGTAATTAAGTATTCCTTCTCCTTGAAATGCATAGTGGTGCGAATGTCAGGATTGAGCAGATTACGTGCAGATAATTTCACCCCTAAGTTGTTTTGAAATTTCTTGCTTATCGAAAAGTCTAATTGTGGGCGCGGTTCTTCATAAATATCTGGATTCGCTCCTTCTGAAATTACATCCAAGCGACGACCGAATACATTGAAGGCTAAAATAGCTTCTAACTGTTGGTCAGGATTGGTGTAATTTAAAGACGCATTAAGTAAAAATGGCGATTGCCCCTGAAATGGACGCGTAGTACCTTTTTCTGGATGGAATTCCTGAATCACCGCTAGTTCATCTTCAGGAATATCCACGATAGACTGCATATAGGCAAAGTTGGTTAGAATTCGGAAGCGTTCTAGACCAATGAAATCTAAGCTTTTACGGAGTTCTAGTTCCACACCATATACTGTTGCCTTATCCACATTTACATACTGAATCAGTGGGTTTGCTGCCTCAGGTACGAATTGCGTCACGATTGGATTATTGAAGTTTTTGTAGAAGACACTCGCTGCAATGATTTCCCCTGGATTTGGGAACATCTCCCAGCGTAAATCATAATTTTGAATGAGTGTGCGCGATAAATTTGGATTACCCTGAATACGGAAGTCGCCGCCGAAATCGAAAGATACGAAGGGAGCAAGTTCACGCATATTTGGACGCGCCAAAGTCTGTGTTGCAGCAGCACGAAGATTCATATTTTCGCGCAATTTATAGGTCAAATTGAGCGAAGGTAAGATGTCAAAGGTGTCAATTTGACCTTTTGCAAGATCCGCATCTCTACTTTCTACAAACATATCGGTATGCTCGCCACGGAAACCAACTATAGCTTTTAGCTGATCGCTGAGGTCATAATTTAGCATTCCATAAACGGCTGAAATACGTTCATAGCCAGTATAACTATTCTGATTGGTTGCCTTATCAAAGCCAATAGGGAAAAGCCCAATTCGGTATCTATCTCTATCATCAAGACCAATAAAGCCCGTATTGGATGGCGCAAAAAACTCAATTGGATCGCCCATATAACGCTCCGAGTCACCAAGCTGGATTTGGTAAACATCATCTTGGAAAGCGCGATTTTTATCTGAGATAGAAGCTCCAAATTTCAGTTTATTCGTTTTACTCTGATTTTGAGCAATTGGAATCGTTAAATCTACTCTTGCTCCATATTGTTCGTCGCGTAGTTCACGGAAGAAATGGAAAGGCAAATCAAACTCTGCTGGCGAAATGAAATGCACACGGCTACCATCATCTTCCACGCTAAACGTATTAGAAAACTGCCGAAAATCAGGGTCTTCTTGCGATACATTTACCAAGCTACCGCCCCATTCTAGCTTCATGCCGTTTTCATTTAGCACATGTTCTCCTGTCAATTGATAATCCAATAAGGTACGCTCTTGGAAACGCAAAGCGCGCGTTTCAAAGATGCCATTACCAGAAATAATAGCGGGGAATGCACCTGCTAATTCGCGTACATCATTTCCACCAATGTGGTTGTATAAACCGATGAAAGAGATTTTATTAGAACCACCAAATTTATACGAAAGATTGAGCATACTACCCAAAGTAGTTTGCTCCGTCCCTCGGTTATCAACTAGATTACGGTCAATATTAAGGTCTGAATCAGGGTCAGTAAGTTCATAATAACCGAATAGACCATCGGTGTATTGGCGGTAGCTTTTTCGGTAGTTGAGTGCTAACAATACGCCTAGCGGATTCTCGCCTAGCATAAACTGATTACCCACAGAAAAAGCTGCGCTATGATTCATCGGCACACTTTTGGTAGTGGCTGCGCGCTGGCGATTGAGTGCGTTTGCTCCTTCATCTATAAGGAAGGCTAAAGCGGAATCTCTACGTGCGCGTATGCGCGAACTAGTCGTTATCAAGTCGTTATAAAGCGTATCTCGGTCTGCATATTTGAATGGGGTAGTGAACTCGGATGGCAATTGGTGAAAACCATCGTCGTAGCCCCAGCGAGCAAGTTTGCCGCCCTCCTGTGTGAGGAAGTTATCTATGAAAGAACTTTGCGTATTGTAGGTACTTGAAATGGACGCAGACAGCGTAAATCGCTCAGGAAAAGCTTTGGTATTGAAATTGACATTTCCGCCTGTAATATTTCCAGGCATATCAGGTGTAGAGGTTTTTGATGCAATAATATTATCCAAAATATTGGCAGGAATCAAATCCATTTGGATGCTATTGCGGTAAGGGTCGGTGCTTGGTAGTTGTTGGTTATTAAGCTGTGCATTTGTATATCTATCGCCTAATCCTCGAATATATACATAGCGTCCATCTACTACCGAAACCCCTGTCACGCGACGTGCAGCATCAGCAGCATTGCTACTGCCAAAGCGACTAATTTCCTGTGCAGACATATTATCTTGTACTGCCTCTGCTTTCTTACGTAAGGTAATCAAGGCATTTTCGGTGCGCTTGATAGCTGCTGCCTTTACCACTACGGTTTCTAGCACTTCGCTTTCTTCTTGTAGTAAGAAATCTACGATAGCTACTTTTCCTTCTTCTACTATTACATCCGTAATCGTATTGGTAGCATATCCTACATAGGACACTTCTAGCGTATACGCACCTGGCGCGACACTCATTTCATACTTGCCATCCAAGTCCGTTTGTGTACCTGTACCTAATTCTTTTACTAGTAGGTTGGTGAACATCATCGGCTCACCGAGTGCTTGGTCGGTGATAGTGCCTCTGATGGTGCCTTGTGCTAAAGCTTGTGTAAAAGCTATGAGTACAAAGAGTAAAATGAGGCTAGAAAATCGGCTAAAATGATTCATGTTTGTAAGATGAATTTTCTTTTTGCAATTGGATCAAAGAACCACCCTAAAGACGAAAAACTTCCGAGAGGGAACAGCCATCTCCGAAGTTTTCCGTAGAAATAATATAGACTTAACAATGCCGTTAAGTTGAGTTTACTTTTTCACAATCATTACGCTACCCAATGTCACATTTGCATTGAATAGGCTGTATACATACGTACCATTTGCTAGGCTAGAAGCATCCAAATCTACACTGTGCTGCCCTGCTGCGAACTTTTCATTGTTCAATAATTGCTTCACGATTTTACCATTCATGTCGTATATGACTAAGGATACATTCGTAGCGGTTGGTAGAGTGAATGCGATATTTGTAGTGTTTATACTTGGGTTGGGAGCGTTTTGCTCTAATACGAAGCCCTTTGCTGCACTCGCTAATTCTTTGACACTTACGGTCTCGCAATTTTCTTCTGCATAGGGAATATCTGGACTTAAGATGCCATATTCTGCTAATGCCGTCCATTCTGCAATCCAAACGCCTTCTGTGCAGAATGCTCCTTTGAATTCCGTAGTGGTATAAAAATCGCCCTCTGGTTCTTTTGCTAAACCACTAGTCACTACATCCGAAGGGCGTGGGTCGAGACCACCGTCATCGGTGCGAGAAATACCCCCTAAGCCAGGATTTTTTATGGTATTACCATTGGCTACTAAGTGATCTACTAGGAACTTTGCTGTTGGGTCTTCTGCGTCGCCCGTTGCTTGAATGATACCATTCGTTCCAGCATTCAATTCCGTACCTTCCCCGAAGTTCCACCAAATATTATTCACAATATTTAGTTCCCCAGCCTCCATATATTGACGAGAATCTACTCCTGATGCACGGTCTTCTACTTGGATAGCATAGTTGGCAAAATCAGTAAAGATAGAGTTGCCATAAGTTCCTCTTGAGCCATCGCGGAAGTAAAGCGCGTGTTCGTTTTTAGCCGTACCGTCTACACCAGAGCCAATAAAGGTGGCATTGAAGATACTTGGATTAGAAGAAGGTGTGGCAGCGTCTGGCTTCGCGCCATCATGTTCACCTGCGTTATCGCCTTCATCAGCAGCTTGTAGCGAGAACCAGAATTGTCCTCCACCTCTCCATCCAATATCGTAATCGTAAGAGTCGTCGCCACAAAAGGCTACGGAGGCATGCGAGACACTTACTGTGCCGCCAAACCACTCGATACCATCATCCGAATTAGCGATTACTTCTACATAATCAATGGAAGTGTTTGAGCCTACACCGCCCAAAGTCAAGCCATTGATTTCCTCTCCAGGTGCTAATTCTGCACCACCATGACGGATGGAAACATATTTCAAAACACCAGAATTATCCGCATCGTCATCGCCACCGTATAGGGAACGTGGGTCGTCAGCCGGTAGCCCTTCCACAGCTTCTTCTACTTGACCATCGTTGGTAATTGTTGCATTACCTAAAATAATCAATCCACCCCATAGTCCACGATCATCTACTGCCATGTCGCTTGGGTCTGTTTCATCATCAATTTCTGCGGTGAAAATGATTGGTTCTTCTTTAGTACCTACTGCATTTATCGTCGCGCCTTTGGCAATAATGAGCGTAGAAGCTAAATCATTGCTAGAAGGAATTTCTAAGCCTTTGATAACAGTACCTGCCTCAATGTTTAGTGTCCCTCCTGCCTCAAGGAATACGAAACCATCTAAATGATACACCTTGTCGTTTGTCCAATTGTACGTACCGCCTGCTTCTAAGTCAGCATCCGCAACCGTAACCACAGTTTGTGCTATACTCACACCCATAAAGGTGACGAGTAACATAAATACGTTTAGCAACTTTGACATAATTTTAGTGAAAGTTTTGATTTGAAAGATGAATGTTAATTTTGAATGAGTGGCCTCACAAAGCTGTGCGTGTCAAATCGCTTACAAATATTGGTATCTTAGATGAGTTTTGAAATGGCTATACAGAATGTTGATTTAGATTTAAAGCTTGGTTTACATCTCTGCTTGAGAGTTTATTTTCAGTTAATATTTGCCATACATTAAGATAAAATACAAAAAAAGTGGCATTTTCTGTTGTAGAAAATGCCACTTTGAAATTTAAGTATATGCTTATTTGCTACACTAACAACCCTGAAAATTAGCGGGACGTTTTTCAATGAAAGCTGCCGCGCCTTCCTGAAAATCTTTGGTTGCTGTAGTTGTTCCAAATTTTTCCACTTCGCGCTCAAAGCCATCTACGCCGTTCTGAAAATAGGCATTGATGGACTCAATGACTTTAGCTACTGCAACAGGGCCTTTTGTACTAATTTTAGTCAAAATCTCTTTTGCTTTAGCTACGGCTTCTCCTTTGGGTACTACATGGTTTACTAAGCCTAATCGATGTGCTTCATTTGCCTTTATCATATCAGCCGTAAGCATCAACTCCATCGCTTTGCCTTTGCCGATGTATTGCACCAAACGCTGCGTACCGCCATAGCCAGGAATAATACCGAGGTTCACCTCAGGTTGTCCGAAGCGCGCATTTTCGCTTGCTACGCGCATGTGGCAAGCCATCGCCAATTCGCAACCACCGCCCAATGCAAAGCCATTCACGGCTGCAATAACAGGCTTTGAAAATTCTTCTATCAAAAAGAAAATTTCATGTCCATTACGTGCCATTTTCGCGCCTTGCTCATCATCAGAAATGCCTGTAAATTCTTTAATGTCAGCACCTGCTACAAAGGCTTTTTCGCCAGCACCCGTCAAAATTACACCGCTTAAATCTTCGCGCTTGGGCAGGTCTTCAGAGAATAAATGTCGCAACTCTGTCAAAGTCTGTTGATTGAGCGCATTTAAGGCTTTGGGGCGATTAATAGTCACTATTGCAATATTGCCGTCCTGTTGGACATCTAAAATTTCGTACATATTTTAAAGCTTAATTTTTTTCTAAAACAAAGATGTGACATATTTCCAAAAATATGTCACATCTACCAATTTATACTATCAAAAAATGCTTGTCTGCTAAGTCTTTCGTTTCTTCTTCTTCGCCGCAGGGAATAATACATTATTTAGTATCAAACGATAGCCAGGCGAATTTGGATGCAAACTCAGGTCAGTTTCTGGATCTTCCACATAGTGGCGATAATCCTCTGGGTCGTGGCCGCCATAGAATGTCCAAAAGCCTTCCCCGAAGGTGCTATGAATGTAGCGCGCTTCATCAGCGGGTTTATTATCGCCCATAATCAATACGCCCGACTTAATATGTTGCTTGCGGAAAGCGGTGGTTTGCCCCATAAATCCCTTCACAGTGCGCGTATGGCATTGCGTAAGCATAGAAGGTACAGGATCCCACTTTGCAGAAAAGTCGAAGAGGGTGAAATAATCTTGATCTGCTTTTACGGCTCGCTTAGTCACATTACTATGGTCAATATTAGAATACTCATACGTAAGTGGGTCTTTGACCAAATTGAAATTTTTGAACGCAAATGTCCTTGAAAAATCCAATTTATCTTGTGCGCTTGGGTCAGCATTATCGCCATCATGTATTTCTGCACAGATGTCTAAACCTTCCGCAGCTAGGGCAATATCGTAGGTATCCGTAGCAGAACACATCGCAAACATAAAGCCACCTCCAAATACATACTCCCGAATTTTATTGACTACTGCGAGCTTTAGTTGGGAGACTTTTTCAAAGCCATTTTCTGTGGCTAAGGCTTCCATGCGTCGTACATTTTCCTTATACCAAGCACGCCCACCAAAGCTGCGATAAAATCGCCCATATTGCCCCGTAAAATCTTCGTGGTGCAGGTGCAGCCAGTCGTATTTTATGAGTTCTTCACCCAACACTTCACTGTCGTATACGGTTTCGTAAGGGATTTCTGCATAGGTCAGCACCATTGTTACCGCATCGTCCCAGGGCTGTATGCGTTCGCCCCGCTCATTGAACTGAGGGGTGTAGACCGCTATTTCAGGTGCAACTTCTAGCTTTATCACATCCTGATTGACTTCTGGATTGGAAATGTCGCGTTGTATTTTGGCAAATTGTCCATCAGCAATAATTTCATAGCTGACATCGCGCGTGAGGCATTCTTTTTCAAAAATACGTGTATGTGGAAACACAAAACTACCACCACGATAATTCAACAACCAATAAGCTTCCACCTCTTGTGCCAATACCCAATAGGTAATACCATAGGCTTTGAGGTGATCTCGTTGATCTTCATCCATTGGGAGCAGCATATAAGCTGCCGAAGCAGAACTCGCACTAAGAACGAGTATCAATAAAGCAAAAAGAAATTTTTTCATATTTTTTGTTATCTGCGAGTCGAATACTTAGAGCATTTTTGTAAAAATTCCAAACATGCTCTTAAACATTCGACTTCTGAATGCAAGTATAAACTGTGTGTTCAAGAATTTATAGGACAAAAAATCTTAAATTGGACAAACCAATAAACAATCATGTAACGCTGAATTGTTGTGTATAAGCGTCAGAAAGCGATGTTTTTTTACAAAAATTATCCAAGAACATTTACCTTGCGGCGCGTTTTGGATAGGGCAAATTTTGAAAGTTTGTCATACTTTTTATGCAGCTTCTTTACGTTCTTTACGGCTTGTGTTTAACACGTACAAAGAACAATTTTTTTTAGACAACATAATGAACAATATTACATTTCAATATCCAGCTTGGTACTTAATTCTTTGTTTAGCATTAGGTATTGGCTATGCATTTCTTCTTTATTTTCGAGATAAAACCTTTCGGGATCAGTCTGATGCTTTGACATGGGGTTTAGGTATTATTAGAGCCTTAGGGGTGGCCTTTTTGAGTTCTTTGCTCTTATCACCGCTATTGAAGTCTTTACTAACACAGACGCAAAGCCCTATTGTGGTAGTTGCCCAAGATGTATCGGAATCGGTGGCGGCGGAGATGAGTGCAGCAGATTTGGCTACGTATAAGAGTAATCTAGCCAACATTCGCAGCAATTTAGGAGAAGATTATGAAGTCGTAGAATATTCCTTTGGTAGCGAAGTGCGCGAAGGTTTGGATACCGCTTATATAGACAAGGTGAGTAATCTATCGGAGATGCTCAAGACCGTATATGATGTGTATAGCAATCAGAATTTAGGTGCATTGGTATTGGCAAGTGATGGTATTTACAATGAAGGGAGCAATCCTATCTATATCAGTACGAAACTAAACGCACCTATATATAGTATTGCTTTGGGTGATACGATTCCAAAACGCGACTTGGTTTTAAAGCGGGTGTTTCATAATAAAATTGCTTATCTGAATGATCGTTTTGCGATACAAGTGGATGTAGCAGCGCAAAATAGTGTAGGGAAAAACACCAATCTTATCGTATCCAAGATAGTAGATGGCAAGGCGCAGCGTTTGGAAAGCATCCCGATTGCAATTGATAAAAACGACTTTTTTACCACTAAAGAAGTAACACTTACTGCCGATAAAGCAGGTGTACAACGCTATCGTGTGACGCTAGGAAGGATAGAAGGAGAGGCAAGCACAGGCAATAATACTAAAGACTTTTTCATAGATGTATTGGATGCACGGCAGAAAATATTGCTCTTAGCTAATTCGCCCCATCCTGATATTACGGCACTGAAACAAACCCTTGAACAGAATAAAAATTATGAAATCACTACCGCCTATGCAAGTGATTTAAAAGAGCAAATTGCAAAATTTGATTTTGTAGTATTACATCAGCTTCCAAGTGGTGAAAATCCAATAAATGCGGTTCGGACTACTTTGAAGGATAAAAAGATTCCGCACTTTTATATACTCGGCAATCAGACAAGTTTAGGGGCGTTTAATCAAGCGCAGAACTTGCTTAGTATACAAGGCGACGGGCGGAACACGGACGAGGCGCAACCTTTGGTGCAAAGTGATTTTAGCCTTTTTACTATAGATGAAAATCTAGTGAAGGAAGTGAAGCAATTCACGCCGCTCACTACTCCTTTTGGAGAATACAACACGAACCCAAATGCAAGTGTTTTGCTTACGCAACGTATCGGGCGAATTGAAACTAAAAAGCCTATGCTTCTAATTGGAGAAGATAATGGCACAAAAGTAGGTGTGTTAGCAGGGGAAGGTTTATGGCGTTGGCGACTATTTGATTATTTGCAACATCAGAATCACGATATTTTCAATGAATTGATAGGAAAAACCATTCAATTTGTGTCGCTTAAGGAAGATAAACGCCGTTTTCGTGTGAATTTGGATAAAAATATCTTTGATGAAAATGAGCAAGTGATTTTCGGAGCGGAACTATATAACGAAAGCTATGAACTCGTCAATGAACCCGATGTGAGCCTCGTGGTGAGTAGTAGGGATGGCAAAAACTACAACTTTGTTTTTGATAAAGCAAACCAATCATATAGCTTGAATGCGCGTATTCTGCCCGTAGGGAATTATACGTATAAAGGAACCACCGTAATTAATGGGGAGCAGCTTACGCATAGCGGACAATTTAGTGTGCAACCTATCCAATTGGAGTTATATGCTACTACCGCCAATCATGGATTGCTGCGGATATTGAGCGAAGAATATGGTGGAGAATTACTATATCCGACCCAAGTAAATGGACTTGCAGACCGTATCAAAGCTAAAGGAACTGTAAAACCAGTTATGTATCAAACTACGAAAACCCGTTCTATCATCAACCTTAAATGGATATTTTTTGTGTTGCTAGGACTGCTAAGTTTGGAGTGGTTCTTGCGCCGATATTTTGGTGCATATTAGTAATGATAGCTTGAGCAAACAGGCATTCTAAAGTGCTTGTTTGCTCAAGTGATTTTCATTTTCCCCCTTTTTGCCTTAGAAGCTAATGTAACAACCTAAGAAAACCTAGTGCATCAACCCATAAATAATTATCAACTTTATCGGCTTCTTTTTTCGTTATTCTTCGTTATTCGTCGGTCAAATAACCAGTTATGCTCTCTCCTCATGCCTCGACTAAC
>JAHDCQ010000104.1 GCA_020629845.1 Saprospiraceae bacterium
TTATGTGTTAAATTTACTTGGAAGTCGGTTTCGACTGAGCCGAACTAGGTGGTGTTATAGTAGCAATAAGTCTCATATACATACAATTTATGCTGTAAAAAGAATGACAAGTTTAACCCTTAAATAGTATGCTTAATTCTGATGTAGGTGTGTGTGAATATACAAATGAAGTTTTATAGATAGGTACGTTTGATATGTTTTATGCTTCTTTTGACGATTAAAAAATTGAAAGTAACGGTTTTTGCCATACTTTTTTTTGTGCTAAAATATTATTTCGATTAAATGTTTTTAATCTTATATGTTATGTATTGACAAATAGCTATTTAATTTAGTATTAACCCACTTCTAATAGTTGCGTTTTTTATCTAAAACAAGCATATTCCCCATTTTTCAACTGAAAACACGAAATTGTCACGCAAATTTTTTGTCCAATTTTTAGTAATAGGCATTCTATTATATCTTCTATTTTTCCAAATCCCTGCTTGGTGGAATGCCAATAAGTGTTGGAATGCTATACCCAATACTACTGCGCTATTGCTGGAGTTTGATACTGCAGTAGATATACAAGCTACGCTTGGCGATTTAATGGAACTCTATCCTTTACAACAATTACAAGAAGATAGGGCGTATTTAGATAGTCTAGGGCTAGAAAATGAGCAGTTAATTGCTGTTTTGCAGGCTAATACGCCAGAGACTTTCAATTGGTTATTCATTCTCGAATCGGACATAGACCTCCAAAAAGCACTTTCAAATTATACTTATACTACGTCCATATTGCACGACACGCCCGTATATAGTATTGCGGATAAATTTGCTGTTGCACAAGCGGGAGACGTATTGCTCTATGCACCTTATGCCCTTCAGGTAGAACAAGCCATTGAGCAATTGCAAAATCGGAAAAGTCTTTGGAGGAATAAGCATTTGCGTCGCTTGCAACGGACATCGAGTGGGGGAGTGGCGTGCTATTTTTCATTGGCGAATATGCCCAGTTTTTTAGCTCCTTATCTTCGTCCACAGCAACGCGCTACAGTCCAGCAACTCCAGCATATACGCGATTGGTTACGCTTAGACATTCAGCGCGATAGTATGAGTCTACAACTTAGTGGACAATGGAAAGCCGAAACGCGCGCCGCTAGAAAATTACTCTATACCCCCAAAAATGAAGCTAAAATTTTAAATGTATTGCCCGATCATACCGCTTTTTATGTTTGGGGAAATCTAAAAACATGGCTGGAAACGCAGGAGCTAACACAGCTCAATACGTTATGGGAACATAGCTCGGATGAAGCGGCTACTGCTTTTCTGGAGGCGCATAGTGATACACCAAGTAGAAATAAGTTATTGTTTGTACGACTCCAAAATGAGAAAGCTGCTTTAGAAAGCTTAAGCCAATTAGCACAGTTGGGCAATATTCAAGCGAGTCCTTATCAAATGTTTCAATATTATATTATACGAGATTCGGATTGGTCATTTACGCGAATTCAGGACTATTTAATTTTTAGTAAAAACACCGATTTACTTCAAACCTACCTCGATAAATATATTGCTGGACAAGTATTAGCTAATGATATTGATTTTATGAGAAGTGTGACTGCTGAAGGAACTAATACGACGGCTGCTTTTTACGCACATCCCCAACGCTTATTGCCCTATTTGCAAATGCTGTTTCGAGCAGAATACACTCCTACGATTCAGCAAAACATTCAGGACTTACGAGAGATAAAAGGCATACACATGACGGCTGATAAAGAGGGATTGCTGAAAGGGCGTATCGCACAATCCGAAATGTTGGAAAATACTAGTATTGTTTGGAAAACGGCTTTAACCAAAAATGCAATTATCGCACCGCAATTAGTAAGCTGGAATGGAGAAAAAAGGATACTCATTCAAGATGCGAGCTACCAATTATATTGCCTAGATGCAAGTGGTCAAATCCGTTGGACAAAACCCTTACAAGGGCGCGTACTATCCGACTTTCAAGCGATTCGCTTTTTTAATGATGCACGGCAACAGTATTTTTTTAATACCGATAAAAATATCCACCTCATTGACGAATTGGGGCATGCAGTTGGGGCATTCCCGATGCGTTTGCAATCGCCCGCTACCAATGGGATGCGTGTAGTAGATTTCGACCGTACAGGTTTTTATGATTTTTTTGTGGCTTGTGCCAATGGAAATGTCTATGGCTTTGACCAAACTGGACGACCGTTAGAAGCTTGGAGTCCGAAAGCGATTGGCGAAGTACATCATGCAATAGAACATTTTCAGTGGCAAAACAAGGATTTTATTTCGATTCTGAGCCAAGAAGGAAAGCTACATATGCTTAAACGCGATGCTTCACCGCGTTTCCCCGCCTATAAATTAAAGCATCCGCAAAATGCTATGCTTTCCTATCAAGCCACAGGCGATTTCCCAAGAATAATTGTTGCTGATAATCAAGGTACGGTACATGTTCTGCACCCACGCGGAGAAAGCTTTACTTTACCTTTAGAAATAGGAAAAAATAAGCATGTCAAACACGCTTTTGCAGATGTTTGGGGCGATGCCCGCAAAGATTATATCGTGACGAGTGGACAGAAATTAGCTATTTATGCCTATGATGAAAAAGGCTTTAAAAAGCAATTTGGCGGCAAATTCGAGTATGCTCAAGATACCGTTTTTGCTATCCCAACAGCTACAAAGGCACGAGTTGGTTTGCTCTGTAAAGCGCGTGAGCAAATCATTTTATTCAATGAGGAACAGCGTCCAGCAACTGGATTTCCACTCGCAGGCACAACCCCTTTTGTGCTAGATGATTTATTTGAGGAAAGCGAAGAAATACTGATAGTAGGCAATCGAAATAGTGTGTATGCCTATCGCTTGAGTGATTAAGGATTCCTAAAATTACAATTTTCACTTCATTGCCACGTTAATGCTAATGCACAAGCAATTGTTGAATATGTGGTACAAGGTATTAGGTATTAAGCACATTAACTTACTAGTGGACTTTTTGAGGAAAAACAGTTTTCGACCTTATTTCTTTTAGTGGAAAAAGTGACAAAAAAGCGTTAAAAATACTACATTGTTTGAGCTAAAACGAGTTCCGAAATAAGCTCAGGCAGTAAATTAGCAGATGATATTTGCTTGCAAAATGACTCGTTAAGCGAGTTTGTAGAATTTAGCTTTTTTGTCGCTTTTGGAACGTTAAGAAAGAAATAAAGTCTTGATTTTTTTGGTTCGTTTTTTTATCAAGAAAAAAATGAACATGCCCCTTTTGCAAAATATTCACTAGTAAGGTAATGTACTTGATACTTTGTACCTAATACGAATAAGTTAAACCAAGCATCTACTTATGAAAATTCGCCTGTTAGTCGTTGGTTTGTTGTTTGCTTTAAGTCTGCAAGCACAAGAAAAATCTAAAATTCAAACTCTTGAAGATACCCTAGCCGTTCTAGCACAAGTAACATTGAATGCTAGAGAAGCCGAGCAACGCTTCTCAGCTTGCCACAAAATGATTCCAATGCTTACAAAAGCATTAAAAGAACCGAATTCCTTTGATCATAAGTTTGGGAAACTCAATACAGTTTCTTTCCAGTATCCGCAGGATAGCTCTTTCCGTGTGATTACTTGGCAATTGTACGTGGATACCTCCGAGTATCGCTACTATGGCGCGATTCAGATGAATACAGCAGACTTACAGCTCTATCCGCTCATAGATCGTTCGTTCAAAGTGCAAGATGTGGAACAGCAAATTCTGAATAATAAAGAATGGTATGGAGCGGTGTACTACAACCTCAAAGAATTTGATACGCCAGGCGGTAAGAAATACCTCTTGTTTGGTTATGATGGCTATACCTTCTTTAAAAAACGAAAGCTAATTGATGTGCTATATTTCCAGAATGGAAAACCTATCTTTGGCGCGCCTGTTTTTGTGAATGAACGCACAGGACGGAGCAAAAATAGGGTAATGTTGGAGTATTCTTCCGCTTCGTCGGTGCGCTGCAATTATGATGAGTTCAAAGAGGCAATTATTTACGACCACCTTATCCGAGCATCAGGCGAATATGGCGAGGGTACGACGAGTGTCTCGGATGGTTCATTTGAGGGTTATCAACTCAATCAGCGAGCGGGCTATTGGGCGCATATTGATAAAATGTTCCATACTACCGTGGAAGAAGCTCCGCGCGAAAATCCTATTTTAGACCAGCGAGATAAAGGACTTTTTGGAGATAAAAAGAAAAATTAGGGATGGTATGTCGGCTTAGCGGAATATAACTTATTCACTAAGCCGATACATTATGTATATCGCTACGCTTACTAGTGGACATTTGGGGAAAATCGCCTTTTGACCTTATTTCTTTTAGTGGAAAAAGTGGCAAAAAAGCCTGCCTGTCGGCAGACAGGCGTTGAAAATACTACATTGTTTGAGCTAAAATCAGCTCAGAAATACACTCCTACAGCAAATTAGCAGATAACATTTGCTTGAAAAACAGTTCGTAGAGCGAGTTTGTAGGATTTAGCTTTTTTGCCACTTTTGGAGCGTTAAGAAAGAAATAAAGTCTTGATTTTTTTGGTTCGTTTTTTTATCAAGAAAAAAATGAACAAGCTACATTTTACACTATTAAGATTGCTACACCAACAACACATGCAACTCAAACTCATTCAGCAACATATAGCAAATTATAAAAAATGGCTCGCTACACCCGCCGCCGAGCGCAACCTGTATAAGTGGGAATCGCAGCGTATTTTTCAGGAAAATTGGGATTTTGATACCCTTCAATTTGCTGAAATGTTTGATAAAAGCCTCCAAAATTCCACTACGCGCCGCTTGTGGCATCGGGAAGATTATGCCCCTAAAGCGATGATGTTGAAGTTTGCGAAAATGCAGCCGCACTTTGTGGAAGCGATGTTTCGAGAATTGTTCAATGAAGAGAAACAGATTGGAGCGCGGGTAGATAGATTTGCGTTTTACTGCGATGAACTACTGCGCGAATACAAGCAAGTCCATCCCACTTCTATCGAAAACAATCATTACCACAACGATAATTATGGCATGATTTCGCACTATCTCGCTTTTCAATTTCCTGCACAGTATGCACCTTATAGTTTAGAGCTATTTCAGCATTGTATGGAAAAAATTGGTAGCCGCAATTTGCCTCGCACCAATGATTTTCCGCGCTATTCCAAAGTCATGCGGACATTGATGACTTTTTTGCAAAAAGATGAAGAACTATTAGAATTACATCAAAAGCGGCTACGTGAAGAGCATTATCAAGAAAAGTCACAATTGTTGGTCGAGGATTTTGTACAGTTTTTTGCGGGAAAGTCTTAACTATTTCGATAATACATCAAAATGCCACCGAAGAGCGTAATCAGCGCAATCAGCACCGTTGCCATCTGTACCGAACGCTGAATGTACTGCACGAATGTAGCGATTTCTTCCTTCATGTGGGGATATTTTGGGTATATCTCTGCTTCCATTTTTTTAGGGTTTAAAAAATGACTGGCTTCAAACTCTACGCCCGCTTGTACTAGCTTTTTGTAGGCGCGCAGTACCTTTGCCCGAAAATAAATATTTAGGAACAGCATCGCCAAAAAAGCTGCAATTACCAAAAAGAGTAGCGTATTTTCCATAATTTGTACGAGTTCGGTGAGTGAATATTTAATGACTGAATAAGCGAATGCAATTTATAATTATTCACTCATTCACCATTCTTTTATTCACTCATTGGGTACTTACTTAACTTCCTACAAAAAGGCTTTTAATTTCCTTCGCCTCCTCCACTTTGATGCGTCCGCTCAAGAGTAAGCGTAATTCTCGTCTACGCGAAGCTCCTTCATAGAGTGATTGCTCTTCTTTGGTCAAAGCAATGACGGGCGGAACGGGCTGCGGTTTCCGTGTTTCTTCATTCACAGCTACAAAGGTGAAATAAGCATCGTTGCAACGGCGCGGATTCCCTCCTTTGATATCGGCTGCAAAAACTTCCACATATATTTCTACTGAAGTATTGAATGCCCTTGTGACGGTCGATTTTATCGTAATAACATCGCCTAAATTGATAGGGCATTGAAAAGAAACTTGATCTACTGATGCCGTCACCACATTTGCTTCACAATGCTTTCCAGCACAGATACCGCCTGCAATATCCATCCAACGCAAGAGGTTGCCCCCCATTAAGTTACCCAATGGATTGGTGTCATTGGGCATTATCATTTCGGACATCGTCGTTTCCGATTCCATCACGCGTTTTGCTCGTAATTCTGCCATAACTTTATGAGTTCTTATCGAATCATCACGCCTTTGCGCTCAATGAATGGAATTTTTGTGAAATTAGAAGGCTCAATACTGCCCCGCACGAAAATGTACTTTTTATCGTACATATAGTCATCATAAGTGAAGCTTACCCAATATTCATTGGTGATGCCGAAAAGTTTTGCTTGAATTGGCTCAATTTGTACTGCCCGACTCGGCCCGATTTCCTCAAAAAAGTGCCGTAGGGTAGTCGTTTTAATTTTTTCGCCATCCATATCACCATAACCTTTAGAGCAAATGAGTACGCTGCGGATGGGCTGCTCCCTCATGTTGATGATAAAGGTGTCCCAAAGTGGTTCTTGCGTGGCTTCATCGGTTCGAGGTACGACCGCAATTGCTAAGTCTTCTACTCTATGTATTGGAATATCTTTTTTCATGCTAAGTTTAAGTATGAATCGGTGTTCGGTATAGATTTTATTGGTATCATGTACTAGTGGCATTAATTCTACTTAATACCTTGTACCTAATACTTAATACTATCAAAAATTATGCGTACGTAAACTCAAATAAGTCTGCAAAATGTGCTTTCAGTTTCATCTTTACGTCTTCTATCTCAATTTCGCATCCAAGTTCTTGTTCCATAGAAGTGACATCTTTATCACTTTCGTTGATGCCACAGGGAACAATATTCTTAAAATGACCTAAGTTCGTTTTTACATTCAGCGCGAAGCCGTGCATACTTACCCAACGACTCAAATGTACCCCTATTGCACAGATTTTGCGCTTAGGCGAACTAGCTGTTCCTGCCAGCCAAACACCTGTATAACCGTCTTCGCGCCCGCCTTCGATGCCATATTCAGCCAACATTCGGATGACGACTTCTTCTAGTGTGCGAACATAGCGATGCACATCTGTAAAGAATTCCTCTAAATCAAAAATTGGATAGGCAATCACTTGCCCTGGCCCATGATAGGTAATATCACCGCCTCGATTGATTTTGAAGAACTCAAAGCCCTGTTCGTTTAGTTGTATTTCGTTGAGTAAGAGGTGTTCTTTTTTGCCACTTTTGCCTAGTGTATACACAGGTGGATGGTCACAGAAAAGAAGATGATGTTGCTGCTGTTTCCAATCAGCATCGCTTGCAGATAACTGCCGATTGTGGCGTTTTAACGCGATGGCTTGGTCGAGCAATTGTTGCTGATAATCCCAAGCTTTTTGGTAGGAAACGCGCCCTAAATCCTTAAATATTACTTGATTTGGCATAGCAGTTGCTTTCGGCGCGCAAAGGTAGTTTTTTTCTTGAAAAATGCAAGTGTCAAGTTTGCAAACGCCTGTTGTTCAGCTTTATTTGTGACATTCATCAATAGAATGCTTCTATCCAATTTTTAGTTTAAACTATCAGGAAAAACTAGAAATCTGTCGTAAAAAGCGGGTATACTGCAAACAATGTTTTAACTTTAGGATGTTTCTTTAAGGAACACTAGGCAAATGCATATAGACTATGCTGGTAGATTTGAGCATTTGCACTAACAAAAATAGTATTCAAAACAATATTTAAAACTATATGAGACAAGGACGATTGATAACAACGGGCGTACTTATATTTTTTGGCTTGATAGCCCTACTTATTTTCTCCAATGCCACTTTCTTGACCCTAGAGCCAGGTGAAAAAGGCGTACTTTTTAAGCGATTTGGTGGTGGTTTGGATAAGGATAATATTTACAATCAGGGTTTCCATGTGATTGCACCCTGGAATAATGTCTTCCGCTACGATGTACGAACACAAGAAGGCTTGGAAGACATGGATGTACTTTCCAAGAATGGTTTGACCATTCATGTGGAATTATCCTATCGTTTTCAGCCGAAGCCAGATAAAATTGGGTACTTACACGAAGAAATTGGAAAGGATTATAAAAATCGTATTATCATACCTGAAATTCGTTCCGCAACACGGGAAGTGATTGGTAAATACTTGCCAGAAGAACTCTACTCGACGAAGCGCGAAGCTATTCAGGATGAGATTTTCCAGCGTACTTTTGATGCGGTGGATAAGAAACACATCATCTTGGATGCTATCTTGATTAGAGAGGTGAAATTGCCTGCCAAACTGCAAGAGGCTATCGGGCGTAAGCTAGAAGAGGAACAAGCGTCCTTGCAGATGCAATTTTTGCTAGAAAAAGAGCGACAGGAAGCGGAGCGTAAGATTATAGAAGCTGGTGCAAAAGCAGAAGCGAATAAAATCTTAAATGCGAGTTTGACGGATAAAATTTTGAAAGATAAAGGTATTGAAGCGACGATGGAACTAGCTGGCTCTCAGAACTCTAAAGTCGTTGTGATTGGTGGTGGCGGCGATGGCTTGCCTTTGATTTTGAATAATAACTAGACGTTTTATACATTTTCCGCTGTAAAAGATGATTTTTATGGCGGAAAATGTTACTCCAAAGCCTGTTTTACCAACCTAATCTGTTCAATATGTCGCTGGCAATGCCCTTGCATGAACGTTAGCCAATTTTCTCCATTATACATCCCAAGTCTTGGGTGTGGGAATGCAATCGCTTTCAAATCGAGAGTGGTGTCTTGAACGAATTGTTCGATAGTGTTCCGATGTTTTGTGAATGCCGCTATTGTCTGTGCTTTGGTTTGAAATATGCCTTTGGGAACGAAAGGAGCGGGCGCACTCGCTTTGAATGCTCGACTCGCGCTTTCCTCTATCACCTTTTCTGTAGAAGGCGGATGGTCGAAAGTACTTTTTGTTGTTGCTCCCAATTGCTTCAAATTTCCTACTATTCCCTTTTCTACAAGTAGCACATGCTCTACAATTTCTGTAATAGACCAAGTTTCACTATTCATTTTTTGTAGAAAAAACTTCTCTTCTATCTCATTTAAAATAGCCAACATCTGCTGTCGGTTTTCTTGAAATCCAGTAAGCGTGCTTTGCCTAAATGATGCTGTCATGCTGTTAATATTGTATGCTTCTTATAATGGAGTTTTTGCTGTCGAATAAATTTAAGTGGCACTACGGTGAAAAGTGTGGGTACGCTCAACTTGATTCAATCAATTCAGCATACATTTTCTGTTTTATACGTATTCCCTCCAATGGAACGCGTTCCATTGGGACAAAAAAGAATGACCCACACTTTTCACCGTAGAGCCATTTAAGTAGGCGGACAGATTTAAGGTAGATATTTGGGTGATGAAAAACTAGAATATATTTTTAGTCGAATCCATTTGTTTTATGACAGATGGGCTCGACAAGATATAGATTATTTTCTTTTCGAAAATTTAATTTTGGCACTCATATTTGTTTTGCCTTCCATGAGCTTTTTTAGAGGCATTTCCATAATTACTTTATTTCCTGCTACCAATCCAAGTGGATTATCGCATTTTTTTACCTTTCCGGGAAACTCGTAGATGCGCTTATAAGTTGCCGATGCGAGTATCATCATCGCCATTGGTGCAATTTCTCCATCATTATCTATTTTGTCAAGTCCCCAATCCTGTTTTCCTGCTTGATATTCTAGAGTTTTCCCTTTTAGGTTGAAAAGGTTATTGCCTGCAAATTTCATAGGAGTAGTTGCCATAGCAGCACGTTCTGAATTAGCTGCTACTGATTCAAGGCTTTCATAGAAACGATCAATTTCTTTTATGTCATCAAAGTGAAATTCTATGCCCATTTTGAAGATATTATCTTCTTTTACCGTTTTCATTCGCACAAAACTTTTTTGAAGAATATCTTTATCTATAGATGCGATTTCTTCCTTTTCTTCTGCTACTATTGCTAGAGAAATCAAGGTATCTGTATCTTGGGCGAATGGATTATCCCCAAGTGGGATTGGAGGAGTGATAGGACTCATTTCTTGTTCTGGTTCTTCTTTGTCATCTGATTTTTTTGAATCTTGTTCCTTGTCTATGTAATCACTCAAGCCATCTAAACCACCCATCATTCTCATAAATTCACTCATATCTAGATTAATAGTATATATGCCCGAACCATCTTTTTTCAAGCGGATTTCCTCAATAAGGTCAATACAACTACTGAGAGACATCGCACAGATACAAAGTACGATTAGTGAAAGCTTTTTCATTATTTCTAATTTTTGGTTAAAAAGTTATCGCATGGCTACTTGTTTATAAGTGGTGCATTACGATGTATCATTAGGTTTAATGCGTTTTTAGACTAAAAAAGTTTCTCGAAACTAGATTATTTGGGTAAAACCTGTTATTTTTTTTAAATCTATGCTGAATTGCCAATTCATATTGTTTGTTCATCTCTAAATTTATTGAATACATTTCACAGTTTTGTACTAATCAAGATTTGAATAGTTTATATTGCCAACATTGACTTAAAATGCTTAGATGGAACGATTTATTGAAATACAAGGTGCGTATAATATGCGAGATATTGGTGGTTATCGAACAGAAGATGGAGGCGTGATAAAATGGCGAAAACTACTTCGATCAGGTAAAATTTCCAGAATAAAAGAAAGCGAAAACGCGAAAATGGCAGCGATGGATATCCAATGCATTTGTGATTTTAGAACCTTAGCAGAACAGGAAGCCTCGCCTGACAATTGGTATAATTTGGAGCATGTCCGTCGCTATCCCTTACCTATTGGAGAGGGGCGATTGGACAAGCTAGACTGGATGAAGAATGCGACAAAAGGTACAGGAAAGAATAGTCATTTGTATCAGGCTAATCAGATGTATGTGTTGCACCATGCGCATCGTTTTCGGGCGTTTTTTGAATTACTATTGCAAGAACGTAACTATCCCATGCTCTATCACTGTACTGCAGGAAAAGATAGAACGGGTTTTGCAACAATACTCTTGTTATCCGCCTTAGGTGTAAAGAAAACAACTATCGTAGAGGATTATTTGCTTACAAATGAATATTTGAATAAGTTTTTCTGGAAAAGGATGAGCGTTGTTTCGGCTAAGAGTGGTTTTGACTTGGAGAAAGTCAAACCTATTCTGATTGCCGACAAGATGTATATTCAAGGAGCGTTTGATGCGATAGTGGAACACTATGGCACGATGGAAAATTTCCTTAAGGAAGCACTCAATCTTGGTCGTACCGAAATTCAACAGTTGAAAGAAGTGCTTGTAGACTATTAAACAAACAACTTATGCAAGAACCCATACGAATAGAACTTTCATTAGGGGTGATGTTTCCTTCTGTAAACTGCTACTTAGTACCTGGTGCGCCACTAACTCTAGTGGATTGTGGGGTGAATACAGTAGAGAACTGGACACTTTTGCAACAAAAAATCGCGGAACATGGCTATAAAGTAAGCGATATTGAACAAGTGTTGATTACGCATGAACATCAAGACCATATTGGTTTGCTGCCTCAAATAATGGAGCATTCCAAAGCCATTATACGCGCACCAAAAGCAATTGAAGGTTGGTTTCGGAGACCTGAAGAGATGCAAGCGGCTTTATATACGTTTCAGGAAAAGCTCTACAGTCAAGTTGGTTTCCCGAAGGAAATGGCGGAAAATATTAAGCATTGGGTAGCGCAAATGGGTACAGCAACACGTGTAAAAGATCTATCGCGCTTTGAGTTTTTTGAGGAAGGCGAGTATATAGAAATGGGGCATACTCAATGGGAAGCCTTGAATACGCCAGGGCATTGCCCTAGTCAATTTGTGTTTTTACAAGCAGCAGAAAAACGCATGTTTAGTAGTGATATGCTTCTGCCGATTGCCCCCATGCCTATCGTTTCCGAAGACCCTACTCAAGCTGGTCAGACCAATCGTGCCTTGAAGGATTTGTTGGTTTCTTTTGCGCGCCTTCAAACCTTGAATTTGCAAACGATATACCCTGGACATGGGCCTATTTTTTCGGACGCTAATGCTGTGATAGAACGCCAATTAGCGCGCATTGAAATGCGAAAAATGGAATGCTTGAAATGGTATCAGGCGGGTTATACTACGGTTTATGCTATTCATCAGAAAATGTATCCTTATCATCAAGTACCGCCCAATTTTAGCGGTTTGCATATGATTATTGGCTACCTAGATTTGCTACGAGCGGAAGGACTTATCGAAAAAACAATCGCTCAGTAAAAACATACTGAGCGATTGAAGCTTAAGCAGTTTTTTCCTGCTTCTTTTTGTTTTTTGCTTTCGGGCGCGTATTACCATAAGAACTTGCCTTAATCTTGCCGCGCTTTGTTTTTTTATCTCCTTTGCCCATTTTTATTGATGTTTTTTATATTGATTAATATCAAATTAAAATCAGGCTGCAAATATAAAAAATCTAGTAACTATTTAGTAGAGCAGAGAGGAGAGAACATTTGCTCTCTATTCTAATAAATTTCTACATTCGGATAAAATGCTCCCCAACTAAAGAAGTAACCGATATAAGAACGAGTCGGCAATAAACGTTCGCCTGTACGCGGGCCGGCTACGGCTTCGCCAAACAGATTCCAGCGATTTCCTTCCGTATCAGCTAGAATAACATCCTTATCATTTTGTATGACTTCAAAGTTAAGTAGTGTGCCATCGACGGTAGTGCGTTGATAAGCGACGATGAAGCCTTTGGGATTATTGCCCACCAGTACAATCGGTAAATCATTGATATTGTCTTCAATCATTTCATTGCCTTCCCCAAGGGTAGTGAAGGAATTAAAACGATAGACTTTCGCTTCGCCATCTACAATTACACCTAGTACACGCTCCTTTCTTGGCAAGCGATTATCCGTGACATTGACAGGGAAAACCAAATTATCCGACGTTTTATAATCGCCATACGGATAACGTCCATAAGAACGATTGAAGCCCGTTTCTGCATTTAGCACTTTAGAGTCAGGGTAGAGTTCCTTCCATGTTTTCCAAGAAGTTTCAAGCAGAGGGTAGGTTTCTGCGCGCTGCCCTTGTAAGTCACCTTCCACACAATCGAGGCGCATCTGCGACCAATTACTATCACTAGCTCGGTCGTAGGGAATCAAATTGGTATTATATAAAAGTCCCGATACGCCAAAAGTAGTGACTTTGCCATCAATTTCCCGATTCCAAGCCATGCCCGTGCCTGTGAGTGGACAGTAATTGATGGAAAGGTAGGTTTTGCAATCGGCTTGCCCTGTGAATTCATCATTTACAATCTCATGCCAATCTAATACGGGGTGCGGATAAGCCCGCACTTCTGTACCAACTTTTACACCGATTACATAATCGTCATCGCTCATAAAGTCTATATCTTCTACACGCGAAAATTCTGGGAAATCTACACTCGGAATTCCGTCTTTACCAGGACCGCCATCGCGTACTTGATTGTCTGCAATAAGCCAACGACCATCGCCGTCATCTTGTATCGCACTTATATCGCTAGTGAGTAAAGGGTGACCACAAAGCCCCGTAGTATCCTCTTCAATAATGATTTCCGTATCATCATTTACGATATCATTGTCCTCTTTTTGGCAAGCTGCCAGGCTGCTAATAGCGGCTAACAATAGTAGTATGCTTAATATTCTCATGATTTAGAATTGAAATTTATGATAAAACCCGAACGTAAAGCGATAAGTAGGTGACACTTGCGTATCGCGGACGTTGGCGTATAGCGGTAGCTCCAAATTAGCACTGAATGAAGCATTTTGATTAAGCCAAAATGTCAAGCTCGGTGCAATGAACGCAAAAGTGCCACCTGTGCTAGGTCGGGCATTCTGGTTGAATAAATCTTGTGTCACCTGTCGAAAACGAAACGAAAGGCTAGGGTCAAGTAGTTGTGTACCTATGGTCAGTCGGTCAGAAACGCCTAGCATGAACTGCAAATCGCGTCCAAATTGATAGGTATTGCAATTGTTTGCTATACATAAATACTCGTCAAATATTCCGCGATAGCTATAAATAAGTGTAGAAACAAGGCTCATGCTTGGTCGCCACGCAGTGGTGTGTGTGAATTGTCCCCAAAGCAAGGCATCCCAAGCACCGCTGCCTGGTTGCAAGTCTAAATTCGGAATCACAAAAGCGGACTCAGGAAAGCGGTCGGTCGCGCCAAGTGGAACCTTTGGCCCTAAGCCTAAAGTAAGGCTGGTGCTACCATCCTCTTTTTGAAAGACATTGTATTTGAACAATAAAAAGGCATCGCCTAAGCCTTGCGTAGCCGTTAAGTCATCCGAAATGAGAATGAGTCGCTCTTGGCGCACAAATGATAGAAAAGCATCTACCGAAAAGCGTGACGAAAAGCTATATCCTGCTTCTAAAAGTATAGATTGAGTTAGCCGTTTACGCTCGTCACTACGTTCTACTTTTGTGCCTGTCTTTAGCGTGTTGAGGGCATTGAAGTCGTAGCTCAAGTTAAGTTGCAAAGTCTTACTTTGACTAGCAGGCAAACCTAAGTTGCTGGATACAGGCACACCGCCAGAGCAACAGGCTTGTGCGAATGCAGTTATCTGCACAAATGAAAAAAGACAGATGCTAATTAATAAGCGAGCCATAGTTATTTTTGATTTTATTAACTCAAGTTGTGCCATAGGCACGTAGAAGGTATATGGTAGAGGGTAGAGGGTAGAGGGATTTTTGAAGCTCACTTTTTCTAGACTTTAGTTCAAAACCCCTCTACCTTCTACCATATACCCTCTATTACACAGCTTGGGTTTATTAACTCAAAATTAAGCGACTCGGTATGAATTGTGCGGGCTAATAAATGCAAATGTCTTTTGCTAGACAGAGATTTATAGCGGCAAAATCGAAGAGCCTAGCTTTTTGAGCAATAAGATTTCCTGAAATTACTTTATATCTTTGCTTGGCGGGAATCGCAGATGCCTGCTTATATTAAGGAATGAGAAAATAATAACTATTCCACTTAAACTTGTTCTTTCGATTTCTAACTACGTTGGCAAAAACTAGATATAACTCGTTATATTACGTCTTCGCCGCCTTGTTAGAAATCAAAATAACTGCCTTTAATTGGAACATTTATTAATTTCTCATTCCTAAGACACAAATAAAGATTACATGAAACAGTTTTCAACCTTATTATTTTTTCTATTGGTGGCAGGTATGGCAATGGCTATTCCTACGGAGGAAAAGCGAATTACCGTATATTTTGAGGGCGGACGATGTGAGAAAGTAGATTCTTTGAGCTTATTTCAATTCAATGGAATGAGTTTTGAGCGTCTTCAAAAGGCAGCACGTAGTGAAGAGCCACAAGTTATTGACCATAAGCAAGTAAGTGTATATCAATTTGATATAGCATCTACGGAGCCACGTTTTTACTATATAGGGGTAGATGCCAAAAATATGCGTCCTATAGTATTAGGTACAGAGGACAAAGTACGTATGCGTGGTACATGTATGCAGATGCGTAATGCTCAGGTTTTGGATTCTGAATTGAATACCGCTTATACGCAATTGCGCGATAAATTGAAAGTGTTGAACTCCGAGCAGAATGTCTTTATCCAAAGATACCGTAAGAATCGAGATGCAGACAGCCGCAAGGAGGTGATTGAGCAATTCGCGCGCCTCGACCAACGCCGCATAGATTTGATAGATTCTTTGAAGCAAACACAACCTTATTTAGCAAAAATAGCAGCCTTACAAACCTATTTATCCTTTCATAACTATGGCGAAGGTTATGCTAGTGAGGTAGATTATTTTACGGATGAATTTTTCCATTTTGTAGACTGGAAAGATGCAGACTACAACTATATGTCATGGGTTTATGAATCGGTGAAAAGTTATGCGGAGACCATTTCTACATTTGGGCTGTCCGATGCTAGGCATAAGGAAGCATTGGACGCGCTATTGGCTAAAGTACCTGAAGATTCGCGTGCGAAACAGTTGGTTTGGTCGGCGATTATTACAGGTTTACAGAGCAAAACACATTCCAATTTCGCGCCTTTTGCTACTTCTTTTGTAGAAACCTATAAAGACAAAGACCCTCAAGCGGTAGCTGCTGCCCAGCAAAAAATAAAACAAGCGCGTACCTTCATGACAGGCGTGGAAGCTCCTGATTTTGAGATGGCAAACCTTGATGGTGAAATGGTGAAACTCAGCGATTTTAAAGGCAAAGTATTGCTAGTGGATTTTTGGGCGAGCTGGTGCGGGCCGTGTCGTCGCGAGAATCCGAAAGTAGTACGTCTTTATGAAGCGTACAAAGACAAAGGCTTTGAAATACTAGGCGTGAGCTTGGATAGTAAAGATGATCGTTGGAAAAAAGCTATCGTGCAAGATAAACTGACTTGGCCGCAGGTGAGCGACCTAAAAGGCTGGCAAAATGCGGCTGCTAAAATGTATGGCGTGCGCTCTATTCCTACCACTTTATTGCTGGATGCAGAAGGGAAGATTATTGGGCGCAATTATCGCGGCCCTGCGCTAGAGGCGAAGTTGAAAGAGGTGTTGGGGGAGTAAAAACTTGATTATTAAACAGCACTAAGAATATAACAAAAGCCTTGTAAGACATTGTTTTGCAAGGCTTTT
>JAHDCQ010000105.1:0-3525 GCA_020629845.1 Saprospiraceae bacterium
ATTTTGTTTTCGCAGAAGCCGATGTAAAAGGAACTGCCTTGAACCCTTTTGTGCGAAAATTAGTTGAGTTGAAGTGATTTGTTGAACCATATAAGGCACATAAGGTCATATAAGTAGCACTTTACCACATTCTTATATGCCTTATATGGTTCAATGTTTAGACTTTCCATTTATAGCTAAATACATGAAAAAAATATACCACCTCTCCAATTGCGGTACTTGCCAACGCATCATTAAAGAGTTAGGACTCGGCGATGATTTTACCTTCCAAAACATCAAAGAACAAAATATATCTGGCGAAGAATTGGATGCCATAAAGGATAAAGTAGGTTCTTACGAAGCCCTATTCAGCCGTCGTGCTATGAAATATCGCGCAATGGGCTTGCATGAAAAGCAACTCAACGAAGACGATTATCGTAAACTGATGTTAGAAGAATATACCTTCTTAAAGCGTCCATTTATTCTAATAGATGAGGACGTTTTCATAGGCAATACCAAGAAAACCGTAGCAGCAGCCAAAGCAAAATTAGAATCCATAGCGTGACAGCAGTAGAGATTACAAGAGTAACCATCAGCACCTATTTTCAAAGCTTGCAAGATGATATTTGTCGGCAATTGGAAGCAGCAGATGGCAAAGGAAGATTCAAAGAAGACAAATGGCAACGTCCTGGCGGCGGCGGCGGACGCTCACGCATGATAGAAGGCGAAGTGATTGAAAAAGGCGGTGTGAATTTCTCGGCAGTGCATGGTGCAATGCCTGAAAAAATTGCCTCCAAACTGCAATTGCAAGGCGGTGAGTTTTTTGCGACGGGCGTTTCTATTGTGCTGCACCCACACAGCCCAATGATGCCAATCATCCATATGAATGTCCGTTATTTTGAGATGGATAATGGCACGTGGTGGTTCGGTGGCGGCATTGACCTCACGCCACATTATATTGTACAAGAAGATGCTGTATTTTTCCATCAAACACTAAAAAACGTTTGCGATAAACATCACATAGACTATTACCCAACATTCAAGACTTGGGCAGACGACTATTTCTATATCAAACATCGACAAGAAACACGCGGTATAGGCGGCATTTTCTTCGACAGGCTTTCTGGACAAGATGATTTCACGAAAGAAAGTCGCTTCGCTTTCGTGCGTGATGTAGGGGAAGCTTTCGCGCCTATTTATCTGCATTTTATCGAAAAAAATAAGGATTTGCCCTTTACAGAACGTGAAAAACAGTGGCAGTTGCTCCGTCGTGGTCGCTATGTGGAGTTTAATTTAGTGTGGGATAAAGGCACAAAATTTGGCTTAGACACCAATGGACGCACCGAATCTATATTGATGAGTATGCCACCGCAAGCAAATTGGGTGTATGATTTTCAGACAGAAATGGGAAGCAAAGAGGAAGAAACCCTAAATTTGTTGCGAAAAGGAATTGATTGGGCAAAAGCATGAAACAATTGAATGCGAGTTACTGACAAAACATACTTCGATGCTTTTCTAGCTGAAATCGGAGGCGACTTACAGACGCTTTTCGACCGTATAGATTTTTCGGATAAACGCATAGATTTAGGCTACCGCATACAAGCCTCGGCGGTATTTTCCTCTAATATTGAAGGCAATTCCATTGACCTCAATTCCTACATGAATTCCATTATCACAAAACAAAATTTTAAGCCACAAAAAGAATTTCAAGAAATACAAGATTTAGTAAAAGCCTACGAATTTGCTAAAGAAAACGCCCTAAACGAACAAAACCTACTAGAAGCACACCGCATTTCAAGCCAAACGCTACTCGTAAAAGATAAACAAGGTATTTATCGCAATGATAGAATGGGCGTTTTTGATAGCACAGGCTTGGTTTATCTCGCTATTGAACCGCAGTTCGTAGCAGAAAAAATGCAAGAATTATTCGAGGATATAAGCGAACTATTAGTAAGCGATTTGAGTATAGAAGCATTGTTTTATCACGCTGCTTTGATACACTTAAAATTCGTACATATTCATCCTTTTTGTGATGGCAATGGCAGAACAGCGCGCCTGCTAGAGAAGTGGTTTTTATCCAAAAAAATCAATAGTCGCGCTTGGAAAATTCAGACTGAAAAATATTATAAAGAGCATTTGTCGGACTACTATAATGCCATAAATTTAGGCGTAAATTATTATGAACTTAAGTACGATAACTGCTTGCCTTTTTTGATGTTATCAATTGAGGCATTGAAGCAAGAAATACAATGAAACTACTAATCATAGGCGGCAACGGCACTATCGGACGAAAAGTAGCCGAACGTTTCGAGCAGAAAGCTTACGAAGTCATCCGCGTAGGACGCAGCGAAGGCGATGAAATCGCGGATATTGCAGATACTTCTTCCGTCGAAGCTCTATTCGAGCAAGTGGGCAAAGTCGATGCGATTATTTGTGCCGCAGGCGAAGCAAAATGGGCAGCTTTTGAAGAACTAAGCGAAGACGACTTCTACATTGGCATTCGTAGTAAATTGATGGGGCAAGTTAATTTGGTACGCATTGGCAAAAACTACCTGACTAAAGGTGGTTCTATCACTTTGACGACGGGTATTTTAGCAGATGATCCCGTTTATATGACGACCAGCGCAGCAATGGTGAATGGCGCGATTCATAGCTTTGTGCAAGCATTGGCTTTGGAGTTGAACAATGTCCGCGTCAATGTAGTATCATCAGGCTTAGTAGAAGATGCTGCCGAAAAATATGCCGACTATTTCCCTGGGCATCCCGTTATTTCCATGTCTAAGATGGTGGATGGCTATGTGCGAAGTGTAGAGGGGCATCGTTCGGGGGAAATTATCAGAATTTACTCCTAATGCGCTACTTCGCAGAACTAGCATATCGAGGTACAAATTATTGCGGTTGGCAGCGACAACCCGCACAGCCAAGCGTACAGCAAACCATCGAAGAAGCACTTAGTACTTTGCTACGAACGTCTATTGAAATTGTAGGTTGCGGACGCACGGATACAGGCGTGCATGCCAGTCAATATTTTATTCATTTTGAGTATGAAGGCGAGTTTCATGAGAAATTTGTAGCGCGACTGAATCGTTTTTTGCCTAAAGACATCGCATTTTATAGCATCAAAAAAGTCGCGTCGGAAGCACATGCGCGTTTCGATGCACAGCGGCGTGGCTACACTTATTTTGTGCATAGTCGTAAAAATCCCTTTTCGGAAAACACCGCTTATCATTTTCCTTTTTTTGAGCAAATTGATGAACAGAAGCTACAAGCGGCAGCCCAGTTGCTACTTGACTACGATGCGTTTTTTCCTTTTTGCAAAACCAAAAGCGATGCCAATACTATGCTTTGCAAAATGTATCGCTCGGAATGGGAATTTCAGCCTGAACAACATCGCCTTTTATTTCATGTAGAAGCCAATCGCTTTCTACGCGGCATGGTGCGCTTGATAGTTGGAATGTGTTTGGAAGTAAGCATCGGAAAAATGGAACTTAAAGACGTAAAAAATGCCCTTGAGGAACAAAAACGCTTGCCTAGAAGTTGGTCGGT
>JAHDCQ010000105.1:3625-5614 GCA_020629845.1 Saprospiraceae bacterium
AAGACGTAAAAAATGCCCTTGAGGAACAAAAACGCTTGCCTAGAAGTTGGTCGGTGCCACCTGAGGGTTTATTTTTGAGTAAAGTAGAATATTAAATCAGTATGAGTTCAATACTAAATTGACCTTTTAGATTTTCCATTTTCATCAAAATCACACGCTTTGCAAGCCGTTTTGATTTTGATAAAAATGGAAAATGCTCAATTTATTATTTCACAGTTCCTTACCTTCGCAGCGTGGCAATGACGAGACAAGATATTATCCAAAAATTCTATGCGTTTTTTACCAATCGAATAGTCGTACATTCGATTATTTGGTTAGTTGTGTTATTTACATCCTTGCTCATTGGGCAGCATCCTGATAATTTTTGGCTATCGCTTGCTATTCAAATTACTAGTTTGAGTTTCATCGCAGGTATTGTCTATTTTAACCTTTATTACATCATTCCCAATTACTTAAACAGGAATCAATTTCTCACTTATTCTGCGCTTTTCGTCATTGCCTGTCTGGTTGTCACTCCCTTGCGCGCCTTGACACTTTACTTGCTTTTTGGGATTTTAGATGTCCCTATTCCGCAAATGCTCTTTTTAAGTTTTATCGCCATTTTTCTGATAGCAAGTGTTTCTACAGTGGTAAAAATCATCAACGATTGGGTGCGCCATACCCGCGAGCGACAAGAATTGCAACGCCAAACGATGCAGTCTGAATTGCGTTTTTTGAAATCGCAGGTCAATCCACATTTTTTATTCAATACCTTGAATAATCTGTATGCCTTAACCCTAAAAAAAGACGACCGCGCCCCTGAAATCGTGATAAAACTCTCCGAAATGATGCGCTATATGCTTTATGAATGCAATGAAAAGCGCGTGCCACTAAGGAAGGAAGTAAGCTATATCCGCAACTATCTCGATTTAGAGCGATTGCGACAAGGCAAAAAAGTAGAAATTAATTTTGAGGTGAATGGAATGGTCGGCGAACAGCAAGTCGCGCCTTTGATGTTCACACCTTTTTTGGAGAATAGCTTTAAGCATGGCTTAAATCATCATATTTCGCAGGGTTTTGTCAATATTCAACTGAATGTAGACGACCAGACGGTACATTTTTTCATCGAAAATAGCAAAGCTCCAGCCTTACCCAAAGACCCTAACCGTAGAAGTGGCGGTATTGGTTTAGTGAATGTCCGCCGCCGCTTGGATTTGCTTTATCCTGAAAATTATGAGCTCGATATTGATAATAACCCGAATACCTATGCTGTTAATTTGCTTTTAGAATTGGAAAACGCCTAATTTTTCCCCTTCCGAAAACCAATCCCTCGCTTCGCAAACACACTATCATCATGCGATAATTTGAAGCTTTGTACATCTTCCAAAGTCAGTAAATGCAAGTGGGCTTCACGCTGGGCAGTAGGCAATTCTGCTAGGCGTAAATTCTGATTCTTGATAGCTTCCGTCACTACTTGGCGCACACTGCGCGCATTCCCGAAGTATTTATCCCGATACTCATACAAGAAATCAAGATATTTGCCCATATACTGCTCGGCATCTTCGCTCAGTTGCATCTCCTTTTCAGAGAGCATAAATTTGAAAATCTCCAACAAATCGCTTGGTTCATAATCCTCAAATTTCAATATCTTATCGAAGCGTGAATTTAAGCCTGGATTTGCTTTCAAAAACTGCTCCATATTGTCAGGATAGCCCGCTACAAACACAAAAAACTGTCCGCGATTGTCCTCCATACGCTTCAATAAAGTCTGTATGGCTTCATCACCGAAATCACCGCGCGCGCCTGTAGCCTGCATGGTGAGGGCATAAGCTTCGTCTATGAAGAGTACGCCGCCCATTGCTTCGTCCACTTTTTCGGCAGTTTTGGTAGCAGTTTGTCCAACATAGCCCGCCACTAAGCCCTGACGGTCGGTTTCCACCATGTGTCCGCGCTCCAGTACGCCGAGGGCTTTATAGATTTTGGTTAATATCCGCGCCACAGTCGTTTTAC
>JAHDCQ010000105.1:5714-16550 GCA_020629845.1 Saprospiraceae bacterium
AGTACGCCGAGGGCTTTATAGATTTTGGTTAATATCCGCGCCACAGTCGTTTTACCCGTACCTGGGTTTCCAACAAAAACGGTATGCAAAAAGAAGCTATTCAGCACATTCTGCCCCGTCTCCCGATGATAACGTACCAAACGCACCAGTTCCTTGATTTGCGTCTTCACATTTTGCATTCCAATAAGCGCGTCTAGTTCCTGAATCGCGCTTTCGAGTTGCTTTTCGTCAATTGGAATATTCGGAATGTCTTTTTTAGGTGTAATATCTATTTTGTCAATATCCGCTTCGCCAATGAGTTCCAAGACATCACGTTCTGCTTCACGAGGTTCAGGCATGTTCATCACGCGCAAGCCCAATTGAATTTTTGCCTTTTCAATCAAATCGTATACCCAACGTGCATTACCAAATGTACGATCACGCGTGCGATAAGCCTCCGTGATGAGGTCATCTATCATTGCCTTTGCTTTGGGCGAAAGTACTACACCTTTTTCGCGGCTGGCATAAGTGGCAATCTCGGAAAGTTCTTGAGGCAGATAATCCGCAAATTCAAAATTAATCTTAAAGCGTGATTTTAAACCTGGATTGGATTTCAAAAAGTTATTCATTTCCTTCGGATAGCCCGCTACAATCACAGCTAAATCACCTGGCCCATTCGACATTTCTTTTACTAAAATCTCAATCACTTCGCGCCCGAAATCCTTAGAATCGTCATTGGAACGCGCTAGTGCATAGGCTTCATCAATGAATAGCACGCCGCCGCGCGCTTTTTCAATCGCATCTTTCACTTTAGGCGCGGTTTGCCCGATATATTCGCCTACTAAAGCAGCTCTATCCACCTCATGCACATGCCCTTTTGAGAGCAAGCCCATTTTGCGATATAGGCGGCCCATCATTTTTGCGACGGTCGTTTTTCCTGTCCCCGGATTGCCTAGAAAAGCGGAATGTACATTGATAGCTTCCTTCTCCTCAAAGCCTTTTTCCTTTCGCAACTGCAAGAATTTGATGTATTGAGCATGTTCGCGCACTTTATTTTTCACATGTGTGAGTCCTATGAGTGCGTCCAATTGCAACATCACTTCCTCGAAAGTCTGGCTTGGATTTTCATCGGGCGCAAGAATGACGGCATGGGTTTTATCAGGCAAAAACACACTCGATACGCCTTTCTCAAAATCATCGCCTACCTCGAATGGAATGGTCGCTAAGAGTTTATCCATGAAGACAATCTCTGCCGTATAGCGATCATGTGGCCACGACCCACTTACATTAGAACCACAGCCCGCCGATAGTTGAATAATATCTTTCCCCTTTTCGACTTTTTGTAGGCGTACGACTTGGGCTTTTAGTTCGCGGGCATCATTATAAAACTTCGTAAATACCTCGCATTGCCAATCGAGTTCTTTATAAAGATTTTTAAGCATTATTTCCACATAGATATAGCGGGTTTCTTCGCTGCTAAACTTGCGGTAATATACGCGATCATCGTAGGCTACATCGTCATAGGAACCTTCATATAGACTTAGGGATTCCAGTTTGATGTAGGGCGTGTCGCCAAAGCTCAATTCTTTTCCTACATCTTCAATATAGAAGTATTTTGTGGCTACTTTTTCGCCTTCTATCCATGCTTCCCAATAGTAGGTTCCACGCTTCCAGAATGCGCCATTGGTTTTATTTCCCCAACCTTCGCGTACATACGCTACATTATCATATTTGCTTACTTTTCTATTGAATGGCAGGATGCACAATTGCTTCCCGATTTTATCTTTCTTCACACTATAGCAGCGCAATTCAAGATTTATTTCCCAATCTTCCTCGTCAAAAAGTTTATTATAAATAGAAAGTTCCGCGTAGATATAGGTCGTTTCGAAGCGGTCAAATACTTGTCTGTATTTCTTGCGATTATCCGCAAGCCATTCCGTAGAGGCGTAGACCTTGAGTTCTTTGAACTTATAAGGTTTGTAATCGGATGCTTTATCAGCGTGTGGCATAGCTTTTAAAATATTTTATCCAAGCAATTTATAAAAAATCGCATAATATATGCAGGTTTATTGCATATTTATTTTCATTTTTGAGAAATTATCTTTTTTGTAACATCTTAAACTGATTGTCTCTGTAAATTTCTAGCTGTTAAATAAATGCGTCAAGCTGGATTGTTAAGCCCAAAATCAAGTAAATCGGCTTAACAATCGCTTCTTCATCGCGCTTATCAATCCTGAATCAGCGGATTTTTTACAGAGGGAACTGATTTACGCCAAAAAACATTTGGCGATTACGCTACTAAAATGTCCACGCAACTCACATTAGAAATTCCTACACTCGTGCGCGAAATGCGCTTAAATGAGCAACGCTACTACCGCCTACGTCCGCTGTTCGTGGGGCATCCCGTAGTCATGCACATGCGCTACGAAAAAGGCTTGGCGCAGTACAAAAAAGCCATAAAACAGTTTTTTCAAGATTTTGAATTCGGGCGTGCTACCGCCGAACAATTATTATGGTATACCTTCCAACCTGAAGTGAAATATGAACTGTTTGACGTTAACTTCAATTTTTCAGGCAAATATATACAAGGCAAAATAGGCGTGGCCATTTTTGAGAAAAATGGACATATTTTCATCACGCTACCCGAATTGCGGAACTATATGTTCATGGCAAAAACGGAAAAAGAGTCAGACTTTCAAGCCCAGATACAAGCGGTAGTAAAGTATTTATTCAAAGGCTTTGAGAAGGAAGAAGGTAAAGATTTTGAGCCTGAAAGTTATTTCAGCACCCGCAAAGAATTCATTACTCCAGTAACGGCTAAGATTCGAATTGAGTACAATTCTTTCAAATTTGCACAAGCAACAAGCAACTTCTTTTTCTTCCAACAGAGCTTTGATTTTGACGGAGCTAGTGAGCTAGAAAAAGTGGGGCAAAATCTTATTCATTTATATCCTACCGAACTCAAAAAAGCCTTTTTGCGCGAGGAAATGCTAGAGCAACTTCATCCCATTCTGTTCCGTAGGCGGGTGAATGTTCCTTTCGTGATTGTGGGTAGAACAGGCAGCGGCAAGCATAGCATTATCCACGAATTGCAGCGTCGCCATATAGAAGAAAAAAGAAAAGGACGCAAACGCGAAATTTGGCAAGTAGACCCCAATCGCGTGATAGCAGGCATGAGCGTGGTAGGCATGTGGCAAAAGCGGTTTGAAGCCATTTTGCAACACCTACTAATGCCCGTTGAGAGAGCCAAGCAATCGGATATGCTGCTTGTGGATAATCCTGTCGCGCTTTTGCGAATTGGAAAATCTGCTCAGAATGATATGACCTTGAGCGATGTGCTAAAACCCTATTTAGAAGAGCGCACGATTCAAGTGATTCTATTGGCTACACCTGAGGAATGGAAGATAGTGCAGGAAAAGGATCGTCGCTTTGCGGATTTATTCCAAGTCATTCGCCTGCAAGAGCCTAAGCTGAACACGGTCGTACAAATGATATTACACCAGCGTCGAGAGTTAGAATTAGCCAATAATTGCACCATTGCTACGCAAGTCATTCCGCAATTATTCGATATTCAGCGTAATTATATTCGCTCCGAAGCTTTGCCTGGTGGTGTGATGAAATTACTCACCCAACTCGCCACTAAATATAAAGGTAACGACATTGATTTACCCGAAGTACGCGAAGAATTCAAGGAACTTTCGGGCTTAGAAGAGCATATTTTTGATAAGGATATTGTACTGGAAGAAAATGAAGTGCAAGATGCGCTACGGCAACATTTAGTCGGGCAACCACGTGCTATTGAAGCCCTTTCGAGTGCTATTCAGATTATAAAAGCAAAGCTTAATAATGCCGATAAGCCGCTATCGTCCTACCTCTTTATCGGGCCGACGGGCGTAGGAAAAACCCAAGCAGCAAAAGCTATTTGTCGCTATTTATTGGGCGACGATAAGCACATGCTTCGCTTCGATATGAATGAGTATATTGATGCGGGTTCGGTGCAGCGGCTCATTGGTGACTATTACAATCCCGAAGGGCAATTGACGGGCAAAGTGCGCTATCAATCATTTGGAGTGCTGCTGTTAGACGAAATCGAAAAGGCGCACCCAAATGTGCATGATTTGCTGCTACAAGTATTAGATGATGGTCGCTTGACGGATAGCTTGGGGCGTGTGGTGGATTTTTCCAATATGATTATCATTATGACCTCCAATGTGGGGGCAGACGCGATTAATCGCAGCATTACTATTAAGGAAAATGCACAAAATCAAGAAGCGATTTACCAAAAAGCCTTGGAGCGCACTTTCCGTCCTGAGTTCATCAATCGAATTGATAAAACGGTTATTTTCAATCCATTGGATTTGAAATATATTTTGGGTATTGCGCGCCTTCAAATCAAGGAACTCCTACAAAGAGATGGCTTTGTACGTCGCCGAACGATACTCAATGTATCGCAAGAAACGCTGCGTTGGGTAGCCGAGCGCGGCTATGACCCAAAAATGGGTGGACGCGCATTAAAACGTCAAATTGAGAAGGATTTAACGACCCTTTCTGCCAATCAACTCATTAAAATACAGACGGATAATCCGATTCTATTCAATATTTCATTCAATAAAGAAAGTAATCGCATTGAACCCACCATTCAGCCCTTACATTTCGCGGAAGCAAGGGAAGGAGAATGGCTACCCGAGACAATTTATCAGCAAGCAAGTAAGCGTTTTTATAGAGAAATGCTGCAACGTTTGGAGCGTGTAGAACGTGCAGTAAAACGCCAAAGTTCAGATACGATTGATACCAAAAAGGATTGGCAATATTATCAATTTACGAATACGATTGATGAACTCAAAGACCAACTCACAGAAGCCCGACTAAAAGCAGGCGATCAAGTGCAAGCCAATACGCAACCATTGCGCTTTAAGCGTATCGAAATGCCAACTAAAGCCGAACTATCGGAGGATTTGATTTATTTTATTCGGGATAATTTCAAACATGCCTCCCCGCTCTTCGACCGTACGCAGTCGGAACAGTTGATTTTTTATCTAAAAACGGCCTATCTAGAATTGGCAAGCGAGGATTTTCTGAAAGGTAATTCAGGAAACATCACCATTCGTTTTCAATCCTATATTGATGGCTTAGGGAACACGCATATTCAATATTTAATCCAACAATATAAAGCACTTTTAGAGGCCTTAGATGCAAACATAGAACTCGACGAAAAGACACAAACAATACAAGCAGAAGGCTATGCTTTGGCGCGCCTTTTCCAGACAGAAGTAGGCATTCATCTCTTCCAAGATGCTGCTAATACACCTATCCCTATTCATGTGCATATAGATAGTAGCTTTGAAGGCAAAAAAGAAGATGCGATTATCCGTATTTATGACCGCGAAGATACGGTGACTGATTTGCGACTAAGTTGTACACTTGTGAAGGCTTGTACAGCGATGGAGCAATGGTTGTTGTTATTGGGTGGTTTGTAAAAGTGAAATTGTAGACTAAAATCTATTGATTCTAGCCTACAATTTCATCCAGCTTATACCGTCTGCATAGCTCCCACAGGCACTACCCAACCGAATTTATCTTCAGTAGTTTGCGCGCGAATGCCATCAATAGTAGCCTTTAGCTCCGTACCAACGCTATTATCAGTTGGGAGTTCCATGACTACATCTTGGTATTTTATTTTAGAAATTTTAGCAATTACTGCTGCCGTTCCTGCACCGAATACCTCTTGCAGTTGCCCTGCTTGGTGGGCTTTCACCACTTCATCAATAGACAATGGGCGTTCTTCCACCGTATAGCCTTTATCCTTGAGAATAGTGAGTAGGCTATTGCGTGTGATGCCGTCCAAAATGGTGCCTCCAAGTGCAGGCGTAACGATTTTATCATTCATTACAAAGAAAATATTCATCGTACCCACTTCTTGGATGTACTTAAATTCCTTTGCATCTAACCAAAGCACTTGGTCATAGCCTTGCTCTTGTGCCAAACGCGCAGGTAGAAGCGAACCACCATAATTGCCCGCTGCTTTTGCTTCTCCTGTGCCGCCTTCTGCCGCGCGGATATATTTCGTTTCTGCTAATAAGCTGATAGGCTTTGCATAATATGGCCCGACTGGACAGGTAAAAATGACCATTTTATAGGTCTTGGAAGGCTTCACCCCGATAAATTCATCCGACGCATACATATACGGGCGAATATAAAGCGCGCTACCTGCCTGCGGTGGAATCCAAGCTTGATCGAGTTCAATGAGTTGATGTAGCGCATCTAAGAAGAGATTCTCTGGAAAGGCAGGCATACACATCCGCCAAGCACTTTTATTGATGCGCTTTGCATGCATTTCAGGGCGAAATAAAAGCGGTGTACCATCGTGGCTTTTAGTCGCCTTCATGCCTTCAAAAATTGCCTGTCCATAATGCACCGCCATCATAGCGGGGTGCATCGGGATGTAATCGAAAGGTACAATTTGAGGCGTTTGCCATGCACCATCTTTGTAATCGCAGACAAACATATGGTCAGAAAATACCCGACCAAAGGCTAGATTATCAAAATCAACGCCCTCTATCCGAGAGTTCGTTGTTTTCGTGATTGAAATCTTCATAATTGCTGTGGTGTGATTTTATTTGTAATTTAGTCAATGCCTTTCCATAACAAAGAGTTCAATTTAGTTGAACTTTAGCTAACATGCACAAAATAAAACGCTTATTTTAGCAAAATCAATTAATAATGGATTTAAAAGCGAAAGCCATGTTAAATAAATCAATCTACTTACTTGTAGTAGGCTTGTTCTTTTGCACACTTACTGCATCTGCACAACAAATGACTCCCAATAAGCAATTTATCATCGAATCAGTCGAAAAGCATAAAGCGAATCTGATTGACTTAAGCGATAAAATTTGGGGCTATGCAGAAACTGCTTTCCAAGAAACAAAATCCGCTAAAGTACTCGCAGACTATGCCGAAACACAAGGCTTCAAAGTAGAGCGCGGCGTAGCAGATTTGCCTACCGCTTTCATCGCCTCCTATGGTGAAGGCAAACCTATCATCGGCATACTAGGCGAATTTGATGCTTTACCAGGTCTGTCGCAAGGCATAAAGCCGCATAAGCATCCACTCAAAGAAGGCGGAGCAGGACATGGTTGCGGGCATAACCTCTTCGGTGCGGGGAGTCTAGGGGCTGCAATTGCAGTAAAAGAACTTATGGAAACGGGCAAAATAAAAGGCACAGTACGTTTCTATGGTACGCCTGCCGAAGAGAAATATTTTGGCAAACTCTTCATGGCACGAGAAGGCTTATTCGATGATTTGGATGTTTGCCTCGATTGGCACCCAAGTGCGCGTACGGAAGCGGTGGTGCAATCCTCACAAGCACTGGTAGATTTTGTAGTAGAATTTCGTGGACAAGCTGCACACGCGGCTGTAGACCCCTGGAATGGCTATTCGGCTTTGGATGGCTTGGAATTTTTCACGATGGGCTTGAATTATTTACGTGAACACGTCAAACCGACGGTGCGAATTCATTATCAAATTCAACATGGTGGTGACGTAGTGAATGTAGTGCCTGACTATGCGCGTGTGTGGGCAAGAGTACGCGATGCGAAGAAAGTGGAAATGCTAGAGGTCTACGAACGCGCACAGGAAATAGCACGTGGCGCAGCGATTATGGCAAATGTAGACTATGAAATTAAGCTGGTGTCGGGCTTACATGAGGTATTGGTAAACCGTACAGGTGGTGCCGCCTTGCAACAAAACTTGGAACTACTAGGCGATATTAGCTACACCGAACAAGAAATTGAATTTGCCAATGGCATACAAGAAGTCACGAACAAACCCGTGCTCGGTATGGATGCGGAAATCCGTCCACTTTTAGCGACTAGAGAATATCCCGATGGTGGTTCTAGCGATGTGGGCGATGTGAGTTGGTTAGTGCCTGAAATTCGCCTAGCCGTGACGACTGCACCGAAGGGTACGCCCTGGCATTCGTGGGCAGTAGTGGCTTGCGGTGGTATGTCCATTGGGCATAAGGGCTTAATCTATTCCTCCAAAGCACTCGGCATGACGATGGTAGACTTATTTGAACAGCCTGACTTAGTGAAAGCAATGCAAGCTGAGTTTAAAGAGCGTAAAGGCGATTATCAATATGAAGCGATTTTGCCTGAAGGACCTGCGCCTATTCCTGTTGCTGGGGATGGTTTGGGGCATCGGCATTAAATACAGAAAAAGGGTGGGGGAGTTTGGCTGCGCTGCCCTTTTTTGATTTTTACTTTTTTGTTCTTAACTTGCTTAGCGAAAAAGCAAATTAATTCAACTAATTCCAGAATCATGAAACGACTCTTACTTTTTGGATGCTTGTTTTTGTTGGTGTTGCCTGTGTTTGGGCAGCAGTTGCCCTTGTTTACTCAGTATCGGGAATATCACGGTCTTATAAATCCAGCTTCATTGAATGTTGACATATTCGCCCGTTCTTCTTCTTCCCCTGATAAGCTAACAAGATTTGGTGGTGGTCATCGAACACAATGGATAGCAAATGAAGCTTTTAATGTTAGAACCTCGGTTTTAAACCTTGAACATTTTTATAATCTAGGAAATGTGTCTTTGCAAGGAGGCTTTAATTTTTTGCATGACCAAATAGATGTGACTACCCTAGATGGGTTTTATGGAAGAGGAGCTGTATATGTTGGTGATACGAGAAATAATTTTTGGGGAGGTTTAGGCTTTAATACGGGCTATCTGACACATTCCATTGATCTAACCGAACTAAAGGCCTATTATGGCGGTGACCCTTTACTAAATTATGCTCGATTAAGTGCTAGTTCTATAGATTTTGGAGTTGGTGGTTTTGGTATTTATCAATGGGGCAATTATGATAATGCTATTTTATTAGGATTTTCAGTACCTCAAATACTAGAATCTGCGGTTAGTTTTGATGATGATACAGAATTCGATTATCGTCGCTCTAGACATTATTATACACAACTTACCTATTTCACAAGTACAGGTTCAGGCGATGGTTGGGGCTATTTAGAGTTCTCTTTATGGGGAAAATACGTAGAAGGCTTGCAACCCAATATTGACTTCAATGTCAAGTACCAAATTAGTAGCCCTGCATGGATAGGAGCTGGGTTTTCTACCAATGGTTCTGTGCATTTAGAAGTAGGGGGAAATATTCCTTGGGGAAATACTAATACGTATGATGAATCTGAAAATATAGTAAGAGTAGGATATGGTTTCGATTATCCATTAATCAATACCGCATATTCATCGCATTTTGGTATTTCTCATGAAATCAATTTATCCTTTCTCATATATTGATTGATTTAACGAATAAGGGTTACTTTTTCTTTTTTAATAATGCCATCTGCTACACTTAATCTCGCAATGTAGAAATACGTCCCAGGTGGTAATAGTTTACCTGTTCGGTAGTGCCTTCCGTCCCAATCATTATTGTAAGGTTTTGCGGTATAGACCACATCGCCCCAACGATTTATGACATTCAAACTATTATCTGGATATTTTTCAGGATGTTCAAATAATTCTGGTATAATGAAGGTGTCATTAAAACCATCATCATTGGGCGTGAACACAAGCGAAACTTCTTCCTTCTCTTTTTCGCTGAGTACGATTCGGACGGTAGCAGTATCAAAAAGTATATCTGGACAATCGCGGTGCGCTACTTTATATTGGAAGCCTGTACCATAAGCAACATTTGCTTCATCCATCTCATATACTAATTCTCCTGTATTGGTGTTTAAGTCAAAAGTACCGACATTTTGATTATAATTTTCTAGTATTTGCACAGCAACAGAATTGGGGTTTGGTAAAAAATCATTTGCCAAAATATTAACTACTAAGGGGCTATCTTCAAATACCCATTCATCATCACTCGCACGTATAGAACCATTTTCGTAGGTGATGACTACTTCATCGCTACTGTAATTGCTACAATTAGCATGAGAAAGCGTCCAAGTGAATACATTCGCGCCTTCATCCAACTCTAAGATGATACTCTTAGGGTCAGTAGTAGCGTCTATTATCGTACCACTACTTGTTGTCCAAAAACCATTGATAGTATCCGATGGCAGGAGGGCATCTAATTGCGTATCGGGGGTGCAAACGGTCATATCTTCACCTGCATTGGCTACTTCTCTTAGTTCGTTTACGCGATATTGGATAATGCTATCGCAGCCTAAAACTGTACTTACTGTCCTTGAAGTAGGTATAGGCGCATTAGGACAGATAATAGTATCTACTAAAGTGACTGGAGATGGTAGTAAGTCCAATTGCAATTGCACGATACTATCGCAACCTAAAGGTGTTTGTAAGGTGACACTATACATACCTGCCGTAGTAAATACAGAGTCTCCTAGTTCATAGCTACTACCGGTACAGATAGCTTCCGTTACAGCATTGGTTACTGTCGTACATCCTGTACAGACACAGTCTTCATTGATTATGTCATTTTCTGTTGCTGGATTGCCGTCGTCGCAGGGTGCGCCTATTTGTTCTTCTCCATTGCAAAAGCGTTCGTAGTCACCTTGCCAGGGGAGTTGAGGATTATTGAAGGTTAAAAATCCTTCACCATTTTCAGGAGAGACCCTTATAGGACAGAATATCGCTAAGGGGGCAAAGCAACCTGACAAATCATTATCATGGAGATATAGACCATCTAACCTACTTAGATTTTCAAGTTCAGGTGGGATATTACCTGTTAGTTCGTTATTATTGAGATGTAGAATTCCTAAATTACTCAGATTGCCAAGTTCAGTTGGAATACTTCCCGACAGACCATTATTTTCAAGATAAAGTTGTGATAAACTACTTAGATTACCAAGTTCAGGCGGGATTTCACCTGTTAAATTATTA